>JADHSN010000073.1 GCA_016776875.1 Gammaproteobacteria bacterium
ATTGGCTCGATACCCGCCTTGATACGGTGCACTTCATTTCGTCGCCTAATCCCTATCGTCGCCCTGATGGGATGACCGTCGATCAGTTTCGAGAAAAGTTAGTTCTTGAGCTTGAGGAAAAAATCCTGGAGGTTGGAGCGGATAAAGTGGCAGCATTTATCGCTGAGCCTATTTTAGCCTCCGGCGGCGTAATCGTGCCGCCGAATGGATATCATGCGGCATGTCTCGAGGTTTGTCGTCGTCATAACGTTATTTATATTTCTGACGAAGTTGTTACCGGTTTTGGTCGGCTGGGGCATTGGTATGCCTCTGAGCCTGTTTTTGACATTACACCCGATATTATTATTTCTGCCAAAGGGTTGACCTCTGGATATGTGCCTCTAGCGGCAATGATCATATCGGACCGACTAATCGATGAAGTGAGTCAAAGTGTGGAGGGGGGCGCCGTGTTCTCGAACGGGTTTACCTACTCGGGTCATCCGGTCGCGTGCGCTGCGGCACTTGCCAATATGGATCTTTTTGAATCCGACGGTTTACTGGAAAATGCGCGGGCGCTCGGTCCCTATATGCAGAGCCAACTTCAAAGCCTGGCCGATTTGCCGATTGTCGGTGACATTCGAGGTCACGGATTGATGGGCTGCCTTGAATGCGTCGTGAGTAAAGAAAGTAAACAGCCGCTAGAGTTGGATTACGCCGTGGGGAGTCGGATTGACAAATACTGTCAGCAGTTAGGATTGCTTGTACGCCCACTGATTAATATGTGTGTCATGTCGCCTCCGCTATGCATTACTTCAGAACAGATTGATGATATGGTCAAAATTCTGCGTGAGGGGATTTGTCGAACGATGGATGACCTAGAGAAAGAAGGGGTTGGACGTTTCAGCTAATATCATTCACCTTCACGTGGGTTAATCCGCGTGTCTGACGGGTTAATCATCGGGTTCACTACTTTTTTTGCCACTATTGGACCGATAGACATCGCTGTTGTTTATGCAGCGATGTCCAGGGAGATGTCTTCAAGCCAGCGGTGGCGCACCGCACTCAGGTCGGTCGCGCTGGCATCCTGCCTTTTGTATGTCTTTGCGTTTTTTGGGCAAGTGCTTCTGGACCGATTAGGAATTTCACTTCCCGCACTTCGGACGGCTGGGGGCATCTTACTTTTTCTGGTGGGCCTCGATATGGTTTTTGCGCGACACTCGGGTGTGTCATCGACCACGCGGGATGAAGACCATGAGGCGCGTGCGCGCAAGGATATTGCTGTTTTCCCGCTCGCGACTCCCCTGATCGCAGGTCCGGGGGCGATTGGTGCTGTTATTTTATTGATGGCGAACACTGACGGTGACCTAATAAAGCAACTGGCTATCGTGTCTAGTCTTACGCTGGTGCTTTTAATGACTTTGGCCCTAATGCTAGTTTCTAGCGCCGTCCAACGGCTTCTTGGCGTTACCGGAATGAATGTGGTCAGTCGAATTTTCGGATTACTGTTGACCGCACTTGCCGTTCAATTTGTGTTCGATGGGATTAGAGGTTCTGGCCTCCTTATGGCCTAGCTGCGTCCAATTTAGGGTTATTGATCTCTGCATATTGCTGGCAAGCTTCCCAGTCATCAGAAAATGTTTGCCTTATTCGTTCTAGATCCTCCGGGGGGATCAGTGGAGCGTCTCCCAAGAAACGCTCCGGGATCAATTGGGCCACACCTAAGATGGCGTAACAGGCCCACAGTTTTAGTCGGCGCTGAATACGATTAAATCCGGCATGTGAATGAGCTTTTGGCACTTCAGAAAATAGATACCGTCCAACCATTTTTGAAAACTTCAGCTGTTTGTCGCTCCAGGACCGGTGCACAACTGAAAGATCAATTCGTTCGCGATGATAAGTTGCTCCCGTGAAACGACACAACTGGTCAATCAACTGGAAAGGGTCGTTTTGCAAATTTTCATGGAAAAGGACTAAAGGTTTAGAGCCAAATCGATTTTCAATCTTTTGAATCATTGTAAGAAAAGACATTTTTTTCTTGTCCCAGATCAGTGGTGAGGCACTATCAAGGTCAACATATTTATCAAAACAAAGGCTGCCGCCATTTTTAACGTATCGCCGATAGTGTGACGCGATCCAGCGATCATGCCGGCGGAGTACGAGAATGACTTTTGCGTCAGACTTGAAGGAAGCGAATTCCTCAAGGCGTTGGTCGAGTCGGAAAGCCGCTTCACGAGAAACCAGATAACGGTCATCATGTGATTTGTCAATTATTGATCGATAACGTCGATATCGATCGCGATGGATATAGCGAATACCGTCAAGCGCGGGGAAGATTCGATTTTGCAGGTAAGTCGATGCCGCTTTTCCCAATCCCACGTGATAGTAGATTTGATATTCCTGTGGATTACGAGACACGACTTGGATCTTGCTCCTGCTAGTCTGCCCGCTCGCTCTTGGCCCTTTGAGCGAGATAATTAATAAGGTCAATAATTTCATTATGACCGCCAGCAAGAGAAACGGTTGTACGATATTTTCCATCGATAATAATCGTTGGCACACCATCTGCTTCGTATCGCCCTGACATTTGCGTTGCATTGGCTAGCATTGAATCAACGCCAAAGGAATTGAAAGTATCCAGAATCAATTTAGGGTCAATCCCTTGCTCTTGAGCCCAGGAGGCCACTTGCTCAACATTTTTCATTCGTCTGCGATCCTGATGAATCGCGTCAAAATATGCCTCGTGTAACTCATCCATCAGACCTAAGGCAACGAAGGTATAGAACACTCTCGCGTCAAATGCCCAAGAGCGATTGAGCACAGCAGGCAATTGGACAAACTCAACAAATTCGGGTTTGTTTTTAAGCCATTTTTTCAGATAGGGCTCTAATGCGTAGCAGTGTGGACAGCCATACCAAAAAATTTCCAAAACTTCGATCTGATCTCCTGTTCTAACAGGTTGCTCTACAAGTAATGGAAAAAAGTTAACATCCTCTTGGAATTCCTGAGCGGTGCTAGGCAGGGTGAATGCTAAAAAGATACTGAGGGCGCTAAATAGGTTTTTCATGTCTTCATCCTTCAAAAAGTGTCATTCAGGCGAGATCGTTCTGCAGCAGATCTTTAAGTCCGTCAAAATTACCGTTTGTCATCATTACGACTTGATCCCCGATTCGAGCTTCTTTTACGACTGCCTCGCGTATCGCATCGACCGAATCTAGAGCAAGAAGTCTAGTCTGGGGTGAGTGAAGTGCAAGCGTTGCGGGATCCCAGCTCAAATCTGGCCGACGATATATGACAGCAACATCGCAATGAACAAGTGCCTTTGAGAGTAAGTCCTGCTGACTACCAAGCTTCATCGTGTTTGATCGCGGTTCAATTACTGCTATCACGCGTTGTCCTGGCGCCGCTGCTCGTATCGACTCAAGCGTGTTTTTGATTGCGGTCGGGTGATGCGCAAAGTCGTCAAACAGTGTGATGGAACCCTTAGAATTAAGTCGTTCAAGACGTCGCTTTGGGAGCTCGAAATCACTTAGGCATTTACAGGCTTCTAAGGGTTTGATCCCCGCCTCAGAGCAACTGGCGATCGCGCCAAGTGCGTTCATCATATTATGTGCGCCAAATAGAGGCCAGGTGACACGGCCTAACAAACGACCGGATTGGTAGACATCGAATTCACTCGCATCTTCAGTAAGTGCCTGAACAAACCAGTCACAACGCTCGTCTTGGCGGCTGAATTCAACAATCTTCGACCAACATCCTTGCTCCAGAACATCCCTGAGGTTGGGGTCATCGCTATTGATAACAACACTACCATTGGGTGGTACGCTTCGCAATAGATGAGCAAATTGTCTTTTAATGTCTTCAAGTGAGGAGAAAATATCAGCATGATCAAATTCAAGATTGCCCATCAATAAAACATCGGGTCGATAGTGCATAAACTTAGAGCGTTTATCAAAAAATGCAGTATCGTATTCATCGGCTTCAATCACGAACCAGTCCCTTTCCCCGAGTCGTGCCGAGACTGGAAAATTGCCGGGGATGCCGCCAATCAAAAACCCGGGCGAGGCACCACAACAGTCCATAATGAAAGCGGCCATGCTACTTGCGGTTGTCTTGCCATGGGTGCCGGCGACGGCGAGTACTTTCCGGCTAGGGATCAGTGATTCGCGTAGCCAGCTTGAGCCTGAAGTGTAAGGAATCCGGTTTTCAAGAATGTGTTCGATCAGAGGATTTCCTCTGGACAGCGCGTTCCCGATAACACACATATCGGTATGGGGAAGCAGGGATTCTGGCTCATAACCTCCAGTGACCGGGATCCGTTCGGTTGAAAGTAGTGTGCTCATCGGCGGATAAATAGCCTGATCTGAACCGTGAACATCGAAGCCACGCTCTCGCGCCAAAAGAGCGAGTCCAGTCATGAAGGTGCCGCCAATCCCGGCAATGTGAACACGCGTGTTCAACCCGATGCATTACCGCTGAGGTTCATAATGACAAACATTACTGCAGATTGACAGCCAATAATGAGAAGAAAAGCGACGCCGTTTTTTGTTTCCATGGTCTGGCGAAGTATTGATGTCATGACAGCAAGTGACCAGATAGCGATTCCTGCAGTAATAATCAAAGGGGTGGTTAGCGCCATTTCGATATTGGGATCGTCAGGGAGCAATTTTTCATGCCAACTAAAAAAAGGGAGTGCGATAAGTTGGAGAAGCGTTGTTGCACCAAACATACCCGTCAACGCTTGTATTGAGCGTTCTCCCATTCCTCGAATTTTGAGGATCAGGCTAATGAGCACGGCAAAGAGTAGAACCTGACCAATTGAGAGAAGGATACCGCTGAAAACGCCCATATTAGGGATTGCGTTTACAGAGTTGCTAATAATTGCCGCCAATCCTGCAATGAATAGCAGTACTTCAGAGCGTGGCACGTCATGTGCTTGACCCTGAAAAAGACAAAGTCGAACAAACAATTGAAGAATTTGAATCATTGGAATTCAGATCAATTTGTGGATGAGCGATAATATCATTAGGCCGTATATTTTTTAGGCATTTCTAGCGCCCCTAGAGATCAAGGAGATCCTTTGCGCACCATTAAGAAACAAACTTATATCAGCGATCAGAGCGCGCTTGAAGGCTTTGTTAATGAGGCAACTGGTTCCTCATGGATTGCAGTAGATACCGAGTTCGAAAGAGTGCGCACATTCTACCCAAAGCTTTGCCTAATCCAGATCGCGATCCCGCGGCATTCTGTTTGTATTGATCCGTTGGTGGATCTGGATTTGAATCCCCTGTGTCGGCTCTTTGAGGATTCAGGCACTTTGAAAATTTTTCATTCGGCTCGGCAGGATCTTGAAGTTCTCCAGCACTCACTCAGCGTCACGCTTTCGAGTATTTTTGATACCCAGATCGCAGCGGCATTAACGGGTTATGGCGATCAGATTGGATACGGCCATTTGGTGAAAGAGATATGCGATGTCCAGCTCTCCAAGGCTTTTACTCGTACACCTTGGGGTCGTCGCCCCTTAACGGACGATGAAATTCTTTATGCAATCGACGATGTTGAGTACCTGGATGATCTTTACACGCACCTGCTGGAAATGCTTGAGAAAACATCTCGTACCACATGGTTGACAGAGGAATGCTCTGCTCTTGTTTCTCGAGATCTTTCGGGTAATGATCCGGGCGCGATAGAAAAAGTCGCAAAGGCCTGTCGTAAGTTTGATCGGATCACTCAAAGTGTTGCTCACGCCCTTGCGCGATGGCGGGAAGAGCGTGCACGTCGAAAAGATCGGCCTCGAGAATGGATTTTGGCGACAAGTGTAATTGTTTCGCTCGCACAGATACGTCCCAAGACGCTCAGTGCCCTGGACCGCATTCAAGATCTTGAAGCAGGAACGATCAAGCATCAGGGGGAGCAGATTCTCAAAGCGATTCGCGACGGAGAAAACGCTGCACCATCGTTTAAACCTTTTAGTCTGTCGCCTCAACAGGACTCCGAGACAAAGGCACTGGGTAACCGGCTGTGGAAGCGCCTCGGTGAATTGTGTGAAGCGGCTTCGGTTCCAACCTCACTTGTTGCCCGGCGGGACGACATACGTGCACTTGCGGGCGGCTGTCTTGATCTGCGATTAATGTCGGGTTGGCGTAAAGAGTTTGCGGGCGAACTGCTGTCTAAAATGGCATTCGGCACTAACTAGTCAGCTCTTGGTACAATATTTGTAATTAAAAGTAGTTGATGGAGGTAAAACATGCCCGGATTACGAACAATATTAGTACCCTTTAATAATACTCAACCGACGGCGCCGGCCATTGATGCGGCTAAAAAATTGGCAGCAGAGAATGGCGCTTATATTGAGGGCGCTTTTTGTCGGCAAGTGTTGCCCATAATCGCTGGTGAAGGAATTACGCTACCGGGCGACTATCTGGCTGAGTTCGAAGAGGAAGGTCGACAACAGGCCTCATTGGCGCATCAGAAATTTAATGAATTAGTAAAATCTCACGATATTCCTGTCAGCGACATCGACGGAGAAGGGCTTCGGGCGGGATGGACAGAAATGATCGGTACCGGCCCCGAGGGGATCGGTGAGTATGCCAGAGCCTTTGGGATTAGCGTGCTCCATCGCGATCTTGAAAGCGCTAATGTTGATTGGAAAAGCACGGCAGAGGCGTTGCTATTTGAAAGTGGTCGCCCTCTTTTATTAGTCAGCAATGATGTTCCAGAAACGATTGGCAAAAGAATTCTTGTGGCTTGGAATGGCAGCACTGAGACTGCGAGAGCTCTAAGTGCGGCGAGACCCCTGTTGGGCGCATGTGAAGCGTTACGAGTCCTGTCTGTTGAAGGCGGGATGACTTCCGGACCTGATGTCCACCTGATTACGTCGCATCTTAGGGCGAGCGGGTTCAAGGCCGAAGCTGTAAAACGTGATGCCTCTGGCTCAACTGTTGGCCAGACTATTGTTGCTGAAGCTGAGGAATTTAACGCCGATCTGATTATAAAAGGCGCATTTACTCACAGTCGACTTCGTCAGTTGGTCTTCGGAGGTCCGACCAGTGAGATTTTTAACCACGCAAAGTGCCCAGTCATTCTGTGTCATTAAGGTGTCATCAGCGCTCGGATCACATAACCGAGGTGTTTTCTTGGATTTCGGACATACCCGTGTCAGCTTGATCAAATTTTTTATCCCGCCATGTGACAAAGTGTGACGAAGCGTAATGTCCCGACGAAAACGCTATAATTTCCGATTAGATTATTTCTCAATATTTCGCGAGTTTGATGAATTGAGCCAGGTTGTTGTGCTGTCGTCGGCAATTTCCCCGAATGTCGCAGCCAGAACGGGTTATTAACTGGCAACCAGAGCCTAATTCTCAATCACCACGAGTTCATCTCAGAATCTGGAGCATTGTTCATGAAGAAACCGGTAAGAGTTGCGGTCACGGGTGCCGCTGGGCAAATTAGCTATGCCATGCTTTTTCGCATTGCAGCGGGAGATATGTTGGGTCCCGATCAACCCATTATTCTGCAGTTATTGGAGATTCCGCCTGCGATGGATGCCCTTAAAGGGGTCGTCATGGAGCTTGATGACTGCGCTTTTCCGCTTCTTCAATCTGTTGAGTGTTCGGATGATCCCGTAGTGGCGTTTAAAGATATCAATTTTGCAATGTTGGTGGGAGCTCGCCCAAGAGGTCCCGGCATGGAGAGAAAAGATCTTCTGGCAGAAAATGCAAAAATATTCTCAGGCCAGGGCCAAGCGCTTAACAAGAGTGCCAGTCGCGATGTTCGAGTTTTGGTTGTCGGAAATCCCGCCAACACCAACGCTTTGATCGCGTCGGCCAACGCGCCAGACATTGATCCCGGTCAATTCACCGCAATGACTCGTCTTGATCATAATCGGGCGATTAGCCAGCTAGCAGAAAAAACAGATAGCGCAACAACAGATATCTCAAGAATAACGATTTGGGGGAATCACTCCGCAACTCAATATCCTGATATCCATCACACTACTGTTGCAGGCAAGAATGCGATTGACCTTGTTGATCAGGAGTGGATTGTTAGAGATTTCATTCCAACCGTCCAGCAAAGAGGGGCGGCAATCATTAATGCGCGAGGCGCGTCGAGTGCAGCGTCTGCAGCGTCTGCTGCGATCGATCATATGCATACTTGGGTTAATGGAACACCAGAAGGGGATTGGGTCAGTATGGCAATTCCGTCGACGGGAGATTATGGGATCGAATCTGGATTGATTTATTCCTTTCCCGTGCGTTGCGCGGGCGGCAAGTATTCGATTGTTACGGGGTTGGACATAAATGAGTTTAGTGAAGAGCGGATGCATGCAACGGAGCAGGAATTACGCGAGGAGCGTGATGGCGTCAAAAGTTTGCTAGGCTGATTTACCTTGCCCCCAACTCATTGAGAGCTTCAATATGATTCGTATAGCAATAGCAGGCGGCGCTGGTCGAATGGGCCGAGCACTTTTGTCTGCAGGAGACGCAGACGATCGGGTATCGGTTGTGCATGTATTTGAACGTCCCGATCATGAGTCAGTGGGCCGTTCTGCCTGCGCTTTAGCGGACATTCAATCGTCTCAACTCAGTGTTTGCGAGGGAATTGCGGGGCCTCCTTTTGATGTACTGATCGACTTTACATCCCCTGAATCAACACTGATTAATCTTCACTATTGTGCAGACCACGGTATAAAGGCGGTCATTGGAACCACGGGTTTCAGTGTTGAGCAGCAGGAGCATATCCGCAGCATCGCTGAAAAGATTGCTATCGTTTGGGCGCCGAATATGAGTGTGGGCGTGAACATCACCTTAAAACTTCTTGAAGTTGCAGCTAAAGCTTTCGGCAATGACGCAGATATTGAAGTGATTGAGGCTCATCATCGTCATAAGGTTGATGCGCCATCAGGCACAGCTTTGAAAATGGGTGAAGTGGTTGCTAAGGCGCTGGGTAGAAACCTATCTGACCATGGGGTTTTTGCGCGCGAGGGCGCTGTCGGGCCGCGGGCAGACCGTGAGATCGGCTTCTCAACGATTCGCGCGGCTGATGTTGTTGGCGAGCACAGCGTTTGGTTTGCGGGGGCAGGCGAGCGCGTGGAGATTGTGCATAAGGCGACCAGTCGCGAAATTTATGCTTTGGGCGCGATTCGAAGCACGGTCTGGGTAGCAGATCAGGATGTAGGTTTATTCGACATGCAAGATGTGTTGGGTATAAAAGATGTCACAGGTTGATTGATGTTTTGGGTCAGAGTCGATAGAATGTTGTCCTTGAAATGAGGCATCAAAAAAATTTTTCGAAAAGGAGAATCTCACCAGAGGTCCTCCTTTTTTTATGCCTGATTGATCGAGGGATAACGTGATACCCGCGATTCTGGTACTGGAGGACGGTACTGTATTTCGCGGGCGGTCTATTGGCGCGCTCGCCGAAACAGTCGGCGAAGTGGTTTTTAATACCTCGATGACAGGATATCAAGAGATCGTCTCTGATCCTTCCTACGCGCAGCAAATCGTCACGCTAACTTGCCCGCACGTCGGTAATGTTGGCGCGAATGACGAAGATATCGAGGCTAAGCATGCTTTTGCTTGCGGCCTTGTTGTGAGAGACCTGCCAAATTTATTGAGCAATTTTCGCTCCACCGAAACCCTAACCGATTATTTGACGAGACAAGGCGTGGTGGGCATTAGCGATATCGATACGCGTAAATTAACCCGATTACTTCGCCAAAAGGGCGCTCAGAACGGGTGTATTCAAGCTGGAAAAATCGATGAAGGTCGGGCGCTTTCAGTTGCACGTGAATTTGCTGGTTTGAAGGGAATGGATCTTGCCAAGACTGTGACCACAAAAACGCCATACCAATGG
>JADHSN010000074.1 GCA_016776875.1 Gammaproteobacteria bacterium
AACCTTAGTTTTCACCTCTTTACCAAATGAAATGGTGCCCGACGCCTCTGCCAAGATTGCAGGCTCTTTTGCTTTACGCACCTCAAACAACTCAGCTACGCGCGGCAAACCGCCGGTAATATCCTTGGTCTTTGATCCTTCGAGCGGCACCCGAGCCAAAACAACACCCATCCCAATCTCTTCGCCATCTGTCGCCACGATTGATGCGCCAGGCGGCATCTGGTGCGTCGCTTTGGGTTTGTTTTTCCCATCAACCAATTCGATCGTCGGTTTAATGTCACCGGTGGCGCCACGTCGGCTTTTCGGATCAATCACAAGATAAGTGGTTGACCCTGTTAACTCATCGCCCTGCTCGGTCACCGAGACGCCCTCAACGATATTTTGGAATCGAATTTTCCCAGCAACCTCATTGACAATCGGTCGAGTATGGGGATCCCAGGAGGCAATTAATTGACCACTTTCAACTTGATCCCCATCATTTACGGTGACCACTGCGCCATAAGGCACCTTATGACGTTCTCGGTTAACACCGTGCTGATCGCGGATCACCAAATCACCCGAGCGAGACACAACGATATTACTGCCGTCTTCACGTCTCACCGAGCGGACTCCGATCCAAGACACCGTACCATCATGATTTACTTCGACCCTGCTGGACCCTGCGGTTCTTGACGCTGCGCCCCCAATATGGAATGTCCGCATGGTTAATTGCGTGCCGGGCTCACCAATACTTTGAGCCGCCATCACCCCGACCGCTTCGCCGCGACTCACAACATGTCCTCGAGCCAAGTCACGTCCGTAGCAAGTTGCGCAAATTCCGAATCGGGTCTCGCACGTCACTGCCGAGCGCACTTTAACCAGATTGACATTGTGCTCCTCGAGGAGCTTGATACCAGCTTCATCGATGATTTGGCCTGCTTTAAGCAACACCTCTTGATCACGCGGACTCAATACATCCTTCGAGACCGAGCGCCCGAGTATTCTGTCTTCAAGCGGAATCACAACTTCGCCGCCCTGGACAATGGCTTCTCGATCAATACCGTTTTCTGTTTTGCAGTCTTCCTCGATTACGACAAGGTCCTGACAGACATCAACCAATCTTCGCGTTAGGTAACCTGAGTTCGCCGTTTTAAGTGCGGTATCTGCGAGACCTTTTCTTGCGCCGTGAGTTGAAATGAAGTACTCGTTTACGTTCAATCCCTCGCGGAAGTTTGCCTTGATTGGCGTTTCGATAATCGAGCCGTCAGGTTTTGCCATCAAACCACGCATGCCTGCAAGTTGACGAATCTGCGCATGACTTCCTCGTGCGCCTGAGTCTGCCATCATAAAGATGGAATTAAACGAGTCCTGCTCAATGGTGTCGCCGTCCTTGGTGACAACAGAATCAGACTGGATTTCATGCATCATTTCATTAGCAACTCGATCGCTTGCATGGGTCCAAATGTCAACGACTTTGTTATACCGTTCGCCATCAGTCAAAAGACCCTGACTATGTTGATCCTGGATTGCCTTCACTTCCGCTTCAGCTGAATCCACAATTCCTGACTTACTATCAGGAATCGCCATATCATCCACCCCGATGGAAACGCCAGCTTTGGCCGCAATCGAAAAACCTGTGTACATCAATTGGTCACAAAAAATAACCGTATCCTTCAGGCCCACATCTCGGTAACACTGATTAATCGCTCCGGAAATCTCTTTCTTTTTCATAGTCTTGTTAACAATCGAAAAAGGAAGGCCATCTGGGAGGATCTCTGACAAGAGCGCTCTGCCGGTCGTGGTATCCGTTAACTTGAAAGTCTCAACGGATTCGCCCTGGTCAGAAGTTTGGACCTCGCGAATTCGAACCTTGATTTTCGAATGAATGGCAATCGCACCAATATCAAGCGCTCGACGCACTTCCGAAACGTCAGAGAAATACTTACCTTCGCCAAGTGCATTCACCCGCTCTCGAGTCATATAGTAGAGCCCAAGAACGATATCCTGGGATGGCACAATAATAGGCTCACCATTTGATGGCGAAAGCACATTATTTGTGGACATCATTAACGTCCGAGCTTCAAGTTGCGCTTCAACAGAAAGCGGCACGTGAACCGCCATCTGATCGCCATCAAAGTCAGCATTGTATGCCGTACAAACGAGCGGATGGAGTTGAATCGCTTTACCTTCAACCAGCACCGGCTCAAAAGCCTGAATACCGAGACGATGCAGCGTTGGCGCTCTGTTTAACAACACAGGATGTTCGCGGATAACCTCCTCGAGAATATCCCACACTTCCGGCTCTTCTAGCTCGACCAATTTTTTTGCCTGCTTGATCGTTGTCGCGAGACCCCGCAATTCAAGCTTGCTATAGATAAATGGTCTAAATAGCTCCAACGCCATTTTTTTAGGCAGGCCACACTGATGAAGCTTGAGCGTCGGCCCGACAACGATGACTGAACGACCGGAATAGTCAACCCGCTTACCCAGTAGATTCTGCCGAAAACGGCCCTGCTTGCCCTTTATCATGTCGGCCAATGACTTCAACTGACGCCGGTTTGGACCCGTAACCGCCTTACCTCGACGGCCGTTATCCAGCAGGGCGTCAACGGACTCTTGCAGCATGCGCTTTTCGTTACGAACAATAATGTCGGGCGCGTTTAGATCAAGCAATCGACGCAGGCGATTGTTTCTATTAATGACTCTTCGATAGAGATCATTTAAGTCTGAAGTCGCGAACCGACCGCCCTCAAGCTGCACTAATGGACGAAGATCAGGTGGCAATACGGGTAGTGCCTCCATAATCATCCATTCTGGCTTATTACCGGAATGCAAAAACGCCTCGACTACTTTCAGGCGCTTGCTCACTTTTTTAGTTTTAGTCTCAGACGTTGATTCGGCAAGATCTTCCCGAAGCTGAACTGAAAGCGCCTTGAGCTCAAGGCTTTTGAGAAGCTCTTTAACAGCCTCTGCCCCCATTCCTGCATCAAATTCTGAGCCGTACTTTTCTATCGCCTCATAGTACATCTCTTCTGTCATTAAAGAGCCCGCTTCCAGATCTGTAAGGCCAGGATCTGTGACGACGTAGGCCTCGAAATACAGTACCCGCTCGATTTCACGAACCGTCATATCGAGCAGCACACCAAGCCGAGAAGGTAACGATTTTAAAAACCAGATATGGGCGCAAGGACTGGCTAACTCGATGTGCCCCATTCGCTCCCGACGTACCGTCGACAACGTAACTTCAACTCCGCATTTTTCGCAGACAACACCGCGATGCTTTAAACGCTTGTACTTTCCACACAGGCATTCGTAATCGCTGATTGGCCCGAAAAGCTTTGCACAAAACAAACCATCTCGCTCGGGCTTGAACGTTCGATAGTTAATCGTTTCTGGCTTCTTTACTTCACCAAAAGACCAGGATCGAACTTGATCAGGGGACGCCAATCGAATTCGAATATTGTCAAATTCCTGATCTACCGTGTCGCGTCGTGAAAACTGACTGAAAAAATCTTTCATGTTTTTTCCTTTTAGCTTGCCTAGAGCGTGAGAGGCCGAAACTTCAAAACTGTGAAGTTATCGATCTTCCCTTCTCTCAATATTAAGACCAAGTGCTCTTATTTCTTTTTCCAACACGTTGAATGACTCGGGAACGGATGCTTCCATTCGGTGATCGCCGCGGACAATGTTTTCGTACATTTTTGTTCGCCCCCCGACATCATCAGATTTCACGGTCAGCATTTCCTGAAGGGTATATGACGCTCCATAAGCCTCCAGCGCCCAAACTTCCATTTCCCCAAATCGTTGCCCACCAAATTGCGCTTTACCGCCAAGTGGTTGCTGGGTAATCAGGCTATAAGGCCCCGTTGAACGCGCATGCATCTTGTCATCCACCAGATGATTGAGCTTCAGGATATACATATAACCAACCGTTACCGGTCGATCAAAAGGCTCTCCTGTTCGGCCATCGATGAGTCGAGCCTGGCCGCTTTCCGGTAGTCCTGCAATCCTGAGCCATTCCTTGATTTCCGATTCGCTCGCGCCATCGAAGACAGGCGTTGCAATTGGCACACCGCCGCGAAGATTCTTGGATAGTTCATCCACCTCGCTGTCCGTTAGAGACTGAATATCTTCAGGGTAGTCACCCGTGCCGTATATTTTGCTCAACTGACTCCGTAAATCAGAAGTCTCCGCACCAGCATCTATCATCTCGCCAATCTGCCTTCCTAGGTGACTGGCTGCCCAACCCAAATGACACTCAAGCACTTGGCCTACATTCATGCGTGATGGTACGCCGAGCGGATTCAGAACAATATCAACAGTCGTGCCGTCTTCCATATAGGGCATGTCTTCAATTGGCACAATTCTGGAAATCACACCCTTGTTTCCATGACGGCCCGCCATCTTGTCGCCGGGTTGCAGACGTCGCTTCACTGCAACGAAGACTTTAACCATCTTGAGAACCCCAGCCTGGAGATCATCACCTTCCTGCAGTTTCTGTCGCTTCTCTTCGTACAAGTCATCGAATCGCTTCGACTGGACTGTTAGTTGGGCGCGAATTTGCTCAAGACTTGAATTGGCGTCTTCATCTCGAAGTCGAATCTCGAACCATTTATCCCTAGGCAACCCCTGCAAATAGGATTTTGCGATCTTATCGCCTGCTTTAAGATCTCCAGGACCTCCTTCGGCAACCTTTCCATTGAGCAACCGCTCGATTCGATCATAAGTATCATCCTCAACAATCTGATACTGATCCTGTAAATCCTTCTTGATGCGATCAAGTTCCTGCTCCTCGATAGCAAGCGCACGAGGGTCTTTATCAACACCATCTCGGGTAAATATCTGCACATCAATCACAGTGCCGGATGTGCCGGACGGCATTCTCAACGAGGTGTCTTTCACATCAGAGGCTTTTTCGCCAAAAATTGCTCGTAGCAATTTCTCTTCCGGCGTTAACTGCTGTTCGCCTTTTGGAGTCACTTTGCCCACAAGAATATCGCCAGGATTAACCTCGGCTCCGATATACACGATGCCCGACTCATCAAGCCTGGAAAGCGCCGACTCACTGACATTTGGAATGTCGCGCGTGACATCATCAGAGCCCAGTTTTGTATCACGGGCAGTACAAGTCATCTCCTCAATATGAATTGAGGTATAGACGTCGTCCTGCACCAGGCGCTCGGATATCAGAATCGAATCTTCAAAGTTATAGCCGTTCCAGGGCATAAATGCGACGAGAACGTTTCGACCCAGCGCTAATTCACCCAAGTCCGTTGAGGGGCCGTCTGCAAGAACATCGCCCGCAGCAATCTTGTCGCCAACTGAAACCAGGGGACGCTGATTGATCGTTGTGTTCTGGTTTGAACGGGTGTACTTCACCAAATTATAAATATCAACACCCGAATCTCCCGCTTCAACCTCTTTATCGTTAACCTTAACCACGACACGGGATGCGTCGACCGCATTCACAACTCCACCCCGAGTGGCAACAACCACGACCCCGGAGTCAGAAGCCACAGTACGTTCGATTCCAGTACCCACTAACGGTTTTTCACTTTGAAGCGTAGGGACCGCTTGACGCTGCATGTTCGAACCCATCAAGGCCCGGTTGGCGTCATCATGCTCAAGAAATGGGATTAATGCCGCTGCAACAGACACAATTTGCGACGGTGCAATATCGATGAACTCGACACTTTCAGGCGTTGAGAGCGTAAATTCATTGTGATGCCGGCATGAAACGAGCTCATCTGTCAAAACACCCTTGTTATCGAGCGCTGCGTTAGCCTGCGCGATCACATAGTCACCCTCTTCTATCGCCGTAAGGTAAACGAAATCATCTTTCACCTTTCCATTAACTACTTTCTTATATGGCGTCTCGAGAAAACCGTATTCATTGGTCCGCGCAAAGATCGCCAGCGAATTAATCAGGCCAATATTCGGGCCTTCTGGCGTCTCAATAGGGCATACCCGTCCATAGTGGGTGGGATGAACATCACGTACTTCAAAGCCGGCTCGTTCTCGCGTCAGGCCGCCAGGGCCAAGTGCTGATACGCGACGCTTGTGTGTAACCTCTGATAGCGGGTTCGTCTGATCCATAAACTGGGATAGTTGGCTCGATCCAAAAAATTCTTTAATAACAGCCGATACTGGCTTCGCATTAATCAGATCTTGAGGCGTGAGATTCTCGGATTCAGCCATCGACAAACGTTCTTTCACCGCACGTTCTACGCGAACAAGTCCGATTCGAAACTGGTTCTCCACAAGTTCGCCAACCGACCGCACTCGTCGATTACCTAAATTGTCGATATCGTCTGTCTCACCATGTCCATTTTTAAGCTCAACGAGCGTTCGCATCACATCGACGATGTCATGTTGGCTGAGAATGCCCGGACCTTCATCGGTTTGACGAGACAAACGGCGGTTCATCTTCATCCTTCCGACTGCTGACAAGTCATAACGATCAGTATTGAAAAATAGATTTCGAAACAAAAGATCTGCTGCATCTTTTGTCGGTGGCTCGCCGGGACGCATCATTCGATAAATTTCAACTTGGGCTTCCAAAGCCGAACGGGTATCGTCCTGTCGTAGCGTATCTGAGATGTAAGGGCCCTTGTCCAGATCATTGGTGTAAATAATCTCGAAAGACTCTACGCCAATCTCTCGAAACTTCTCTAGGAGTTCAGCTGTGACTTCATCGTTTGCTGAGGCCAACACCTCTCCTGTCTCCATATCAACGAGATCTCGCGCCAGCGCTCTTCCATGAAGATAACTATCCGGGACCCCAAGCGATTTCATGCCAGATTTCTCAAGCTCTTTAATATGTCTCGCCGTAATACGCTTATTCGCCGCCACAACTGTCTTTCCAGTTTTGGTCTTAAGATCGAAATCAAACTCTTGACCACGTAAACGTTCTGCGACTAGGTCGGTCTCGGCTGACTCTGGGAGCAGGGTGACACGATCATTATCAAAAAACAGACTCAGGATTTCCTCAGCAGAATAACCGAGCGATTTTAGAATGATGGTGGCAGGCAGTTTTCGCCGTCGGTCTATTCTGACGAAAAGCAGATCTTTCTGATCAAATTCAAAATCGAGCCAAGACCCGCGATAGGGAATCACTCTCGCATTAAAAAGAAGTTTTCCAGAAGCGTGGGTCTTACCCTTATCGTGATCGAAAAACACGCCTGGGGAACGGTGTAACTGAGAAACAATGACACGCTCTGTGCCGTTGATGACAAACGTCCCGTTATCGGTCATCAAAGGCATCTCGCCCATATAGACTTCTTGCTCTTTTATATCTCTCAGCGTTTTTGCGCCACCTGATTCACTCTTGTCAAAAATGATTAAGCGAAGGGTTGCATGAAGAGGCGCTGAATACACCATCCCGCGTTGTTGACATTCACGAACATCAAAACGAGGAGTCTCCAGACGGTAGCTTACAAAGTCCAGTGACGCAGTGCCGTTATAACTCTCAATTGGGAATACCGATTTAAAAGCCGCTTGCAATCCCTGATCAATTCGCTGAAGCGGGATGACACCCTCCTGGAGCAGCTTCCGATATGAGGCCTTCTGAATTTCAAGAAGATTCGGGATCGGTTCAGAAGATGATTGGGAACTGAAACTCTTACGAATCCGTTTTTTTTCGGTAAAGGTATAAGCCATGCAGACCTCTCAGCGCATTTAAATGAGAGCGCTCATCGCAAGACGACTAACGCTCAAAACGAACGGCAGAGTCGACCCGTTTGAGGTCGACTCTGCTGTCCTATTTATCAACAACTCGACTCTACTGAACTCAGCAGAAATTAAAGTCAAACACTATTTGACTTCGACAGTACCGCCTGCTTCTTCGAGCTGTTTCTTTATATCTTCCACTTCGTCTTTACTGATGCCTTCCTTGATTGCAGAAGGCGCAGACTCGACAAGATCTTTAGCCTCTTTAAGTCCCAACCCAGTAATGGTTCGAACGGCCTTGATCACACCGACTTTCTTGTCACCAAAACTTGTTAGCACAACATCAAATTCGGATTTCTCTTCAGCTGCGCCTGCATCTCCACCGGCGCCGCCTGCTGGAGCCGCCACCGCTACCGCTGCTGCTGCAGACACACCGAATTTCTCTTCCATGTCTTTAATCAGTTCAGACAATTCAAGGACGGACATCTCCGCCACTGCGTTTAATATTTCTTCGCGATTCATTTTTATTTTCCTTAACTTAAGATTTTCGTAGCTTGAGCGCTCAACCAGATATCACGCGGCCTGATCTTCAGGGCGACTGTCACGAACAGCCGCAAGCGTGCGCACAAATTGTGAGGGAATTGCATGGAGTGTCTGGGCCAATTTATTCATCGGAGCCGCCATAGTGCCAACCAGTGTCGCGAGCAACTCGTCACGTCCTGGAAGTTTTGCTAATGCCTGAATCGCCGAAGCATCCAACAGATCGCCATTCATTGCGCCCATTGTTATCTTCAGTTGATCATGCTGCTTAGCAAAATTTGCAATTACTTTGGCCACTGCAACAGGATCCTCAGAAGAGGAAATCATTACAGGTCCGACAAAATGATCGGATAAACACTCGAAGTCCGAATCTGCAACACAGCGCCTCGCGAGGGTATTCTTGACCACTCTCACGTCGACGCCTACATCTCGGGCCGCGCCTCTTAACTCAGTAATTTGTGCAACGGTAAGCCCTCGATACTCGGCTAGAACAGCAGCTTGGGCGGCAGAGAATACCTGCGTCACCTCGTCCACTACAGCCTTTTTCTGATCAATACTTAGGCTCATTTCGCACTACTCCTTACTGTTTACACCTTGGTGTCCTGACCCTGAAAATCTTGGATCGGGGGCACCGCCTGCGCAGGCCACTTCCGTTATTAAGCAATCTCAATAACAAGCATTAAGATCGCACCTGCGGTCTTCGACGAACCAAAGGAACCTTTAGAAACAGCATCCAAGATTCCCGGCCCCTCAAAATTTACAAACTAACTAACGACTGACGTACGATCAACTTTGACGCCTGGACCCATCGTCGTCGACAGCGTTAACCTTTTTAAATACTGGCCTTTTGCTGAGGAAGGTTTTGCCTTATTCAGCGCCTCTACCAACGCTAATAAATTTTCTTTTAGCGCATCTGTCTCAAATGATGCTTTACCAATGGGGCAATGAATAATGCCTGCCTTATCCGTTCGAAATTGAACCTGACCTGCTTTCGCATTGGTAACTGCTTTTCCGACGTCTTGCGTCACGGTGCCCACTTTTGGATTGGGCATTAGACCCCGAGGTCCTAATACTTGGCCTAACTTACCGACGACTCGCATCGTGGCTGGCGTCGCGATACAAACATCAAAATTGATCTCGCCTCCTTGAACTGCCTCAGCTAAATCATCTAATCCGATGACGTCTGCACCTGCTTCCTTGGCAACTTCTGCATCGCTTCCTTCTGCAAAAACCGCTACGCGAACCGTTTTACCCGTTCCTTTCGGCAATACGGTTGCGCCCCGGACATTCTGATCCGATTTTTTTGCATTGACGCCAAGATTGATGCTGACGTCTACAGTCTCATCGAATTTAGCGGAGGCGGTTTTTTTAACCAGCGCCAAGGCCTCATCGACCGCATAAAAACTCCCTTGACCGGTTTGTTCCGCAGCCTGCCGGTAACGTTTTCCTCGAAAAGTCATCAAACGCCCTCCGTCTCAATGCCCATACTGCGGGCACTGCCAGCAATAATCTTTACAGCCTGGTCCATGTCGTACGCACTTAGATCAGGCATCTTCGTTTTAGCAATTTCCTCAAGTTCCGCGCGGCCCAGCTTGCCTACTTTATTTTTATTTGGTTC
>JADHSN010000075.1 GCA_016776875.1 Gammaproteobacteria bacterium
CTGGTTCCTAAAAATTAAGATCTATTATCAACTTGACCGGCATGCGGATGCAATGGTCGATCCCCGTTTCGAGTCCAAAATCAAGAGACGGCCAGAGAAAATTTACTCAATATCATCCTCTTGAATCTGCCCGCGGCGTAGCTGGGCCATTTGTTCAGCAACAATAGCAACCAGAAAAAATATTAGTCCGAACACAAGCAGTAGCATGGTCCCAACGGAGACCCCCTCGTCCCGAATAATGAACGGAAGTCCCCAAACGAGACCGAAAAGAATAAATCCTGCGCCCAGTGGTAGAAATATCCGGCCCGGATTAAACATAGCGACGATATTAAGAATTTCAAACACCGTTTCGAGCGCGGTACGTGTGCTAATCGTGCTTTTGCCCCCCGCCCGGGCTCGAACGTTGATATCGTGTTCGAGAACAAGATTATTTCGGTGTACAAAAACCAGTGTAATGATGTCACTAAAAGACATGCCGTCAGGGCAGAGCACGAGATATCCCTGCGCAAGACGCGTTCGATATAACTTCATGCCCGAGTTCAAATCCTCTATCGGCAGACTGACCAGTGTCCCCGCAAGAAGCCGGATCATCTTACGACCGATCGCCCGATAAAGCCCTGAGTTTCCGCTCTGACGCCTCCCCACGACCATATCTGCGCCTTTAGCTAATCCAAATTCCAGCAACCGGCCCGCGTCAACCGGCTGATGCTGTCCGTCCGCATCCATGGTTACGACGTATTCAGTCTGGCAGGCTTTGATTCCTGTTTTTAATGCGCCACCATAACCCCGGTTAACTTTATGACGCAACAAAGTCGAGTTAGACTGCTGACAAAACCCCGCGAGTAGTTTTGCTGATTCGTCGGTGGACGCATCGTCGACAAAAATAAGAACAAAATCGTTAGACTGGGCATACTCTGCAATCTCGGGCAGAAACGCAGGTAGCACGTCCGCCTCGTTAAAAACCGGAATAACAATAGATAAAATAGGATTGGCCATGAATCAGGCGTCGAAATAGATGGTCTCCAGAGAAGTCGTTATTTTGGCACAATCGAAGCTGCAAAAAATGGGTTCTGCATAAAAACCGTCCATTCCACGGGTTTGCCGTCAATTTAAAGTGTGTTTATTAATAATCGGAATTAACAGTGGTGCATCGTCCTAAAAAAACTCTAGTTGATAGCCGGTCATTCCTGCTCGGGTGCGCCCTTATCAGTATTCTGAAATTGTGGTTATTAGGGCCTCAGGAAATCCTATCGAGAAGTTCGCCGCACGACGATACACTTTTTGTCGGGCTTGCGTTGAACATTCTTCAAGGGGAATGGCTGGGCGCTTATAACCAGTTCACTTTAATGAAAGGCTCAGGCTACCCGCTCTTCATTGCCGCAAGCAATTTGCTCGGCATTCCATTGATCCTGTCGCAGGAACTTCTTTATCTTGGAGCCTGCCTTGTCTTCGTCTGGGGCATACATAAGTTAGGCCTCAGAAATATTTATCTTTGGATCGCCTTCGGTGCGCTCGCGTTTAATCCGTTTACCTATAATTTTTTCCCGAATGTTTATCCATTTCGATTCGGTATTTATCCAGCGGTTTCGCTACTCCTTTTTGGTTTAGCCCAGATGGTATTAATCTCGGTGGAGAACAAAGAGAAACATTGGAAAACCTTGGTTGTTTTTGGACTGGTCCTTGGGTTTTTTTGGAATATTCGAGGCGAGGCAATCTGGGTTTTGCCGTCGCTCATTGTTTTAATCGGGTTTTACGGATTCGCATCGACCCGTAACGATTCATACGCCAAGGTGGGTCCGGCCTTCCGTTCAACTTTAGCCGCTGTGATCCTGGCCGGTATCGGATTTATTGCGGTCAATTCAGGAATTGCCTACCAAAATTTGACGCATTATGGTGTCTACACTACAAATGAGATGAAAAGTCCGGCCTTTAAATCTGCCTATGGTGGTCTTTTACGAATCAAAACAATCGATTGGGCTCGTTTTGTACCAATCAATCAGGAGGCCCGACAAGTAGCTTACAACGTGAGTCCTGCATTTAAACGACTCGAACAATATTTCGAATATGGTCGGGGAACCCGAACCTGGATGGGCGGGGGCTCGGACTATATCGCTGCTTTTTTCCCTTGGGCTTTTCGTGATGGAGTTTATTCAATCGGATACTTTCGGGATGCACCAAGCACTCATAAATTTCTTGAACAAATCGGCAAAGAAATTGATGCGGCTTGCGATGAAAAGAAGATTAAATGCGTCCCTCGTTACTCTGAATTGATGCCAAAGTGGCGCTCGGAGTGGAATTCGCTAGGGGTTGCAACTTTTATAGAAACCCTGAAGCAGATGGTAAAATTCAAGGGCTTCGTTCCAAATGGTCCAAGATCAAGATCACTCAATGATGACAAACTGGTCATGAATTACAAATACGTAACGGGATCTCCAGTTCGCCCCCAGCGGGTCGACCTGTTAGAAAAAGTCCCCGAGTTTCACAAGAAACGCGTGCGCCTCAGTAATCTGGTTTTTGGAAAGCTACTGTGGTTTTACCGCCATCTACCCCAGATTTTGGTTATCCTGAGCGTTATGATCATTGGCTACCGCGGCACTCAAGTTATCCGGGGTGATCGACTCTCAACTTACGATGTGATGAGTATCGCGCTGCTTGGCGGCCTAGTCTCTTACGCATTCATTCTGACGATTTTGCAAGTCACCTCGTATACATCAATCGGTCGACAGTTAAACACGACCTATCCGATCGTTCTGGCGCTAATCGTGTCTTCATTTGCAATGATATTCAAACGAGATCGATGAATGCCTGATTCGGATCAGCGAACCGGGGGCGCAAGCTCAGATCACAAATTAAATCTCCTATTTGGCATCGATCTTGAGGATGTCCGTGATCACATTCCCGACGGCTCCCGTTATCAGGATCGACTCGGGTTTAACGTAGAACGCATTCTTAGGTTTTTGGACGACCATCAAACCAAAGCGACGTTCTTTACGGTTGGCTTGGTTGCCCGGCGACTCCCCGGTTTGATTAAAACGATCTCAGATGAAGGGCACGAACTTGCCAGCCATAGTGATAGACATATCCAGTTGAACAAGTTGACGCCAGAAGAATTTTCATCAGACCTAAAACGAAGTATTGACGCACTGGAGAAGGTCGCATCAGAACGTGTTTCCGGGTTTCGGGCGCCCACCTTTTCTCTGATCCCAAGTTGTGAATGGGCCTACGACTCATTTGTGCAGCACAATCTCTCGTATAGCAGTTCGGTTCTGGCGGCGAAAAATCCGCTGTTCGGCTGGCCTGGCTTTGGGACCCGCCCTCGCCAAATGCGGCCGGGTCTAGTTGAAATCCCGGTCTCGCTACACCGCACACCTTTACCCCGGGTACCGCTCTTGGGGGGCGTTTATCTGCGGGTCCTGCCGTTTAGCCTCACTCGCATCTCGCTATTTCGACACAATCGCGAGCTTCCCGTAACATCTTATATGCACCCCTACGATATTGATCAAGATCAAGAACGATTTATGCATCCAGATCTCGACGGTAACCGTTTGATGAATTGGTTGATGTATCAAAACCGCAATAAAACATTATCGCGATTGTCAAAGATAATGGCGAGCTGCCGGACGTGGCGCTACATTGATTGGGTGGACCGATATTCATCTGAAATAGATTGATCGGATTTGACGTATAGGTGAGTGGCGCGATTGACACATTGGATTCTAAAAATGGCGGAGAGGGAGTCGGCGACCTATAAAGATCAGATACTTAGAGCAATGACCCCAAGTTATGACCCCGCCTGTTTCGTTCCGAGTCGCCAAGCAGATCTTCAATAACCCACTCTCGATTCTGAAAAACACCTTGCCACCAGATTTCGGCTCAACTCAGCTGGCCCGCTGATAGCGCTCCCCAGAGAACATTACCCTTTGCATCGCCAACAAATATATGGGTTCCATCAGTTGAGATGGTCATTGCCGTAACTTCTATGCCAGTCGAGCCGCGAATAGGAACCGGCTCCTTGGTCTCATCAAGTTCGGCCATTAAAACAGCGCCATCCCGGAAACCCGCAAGTACTTTAGGCTTACCCTGCAGCGCTTGAACAGCTGTTGCAAATGTCCTGCGGTTATGAGCTACGCTGACTGGGGCACGCCCCATGGGACCGTCCTTGCCGTCAAATGGCCAACAAATTGCCTCATCCGCCCCAGAGGTCGCGAGATAAGGTGTATCACCAACCCATGCGAAACTTTTAATCTTGGCTGGATATCCGGCCATCTGGAAATGCCCATTGTCGCGTAACCGCCACCCATGGAGAGCCCGTTCTTGCATCGCTGTCACAACATACACTCCGTCTGGGCTAAAGGTGACCGGACCATGAGAGCCTTTCCATTCAAATTTTGATTCTTTCCATCCTCTCCCACCCCTCTTCCGCACAGTAACACCTCCAAAGTGTGTCGCCGCAAGAAGATTCCCACCATTGTTAATTGCAAGTCCGCCCACAGTGCTGACGTGCTCGAAGGTGATGGCATTAGATTTGCCATCCGCCCAGACGTGAACCTGCCGACTTGAGGAGCACGCCACCAATCCATCTTTTGATGCAACGCAATCAACCCATTTAGTCCCGAAATTCGCGACCTCCGTAATCACTCCATTAGGCGAAATTCTCAGCAATCGTCCGTCGTCCCCACCGGTAAGAGCATCATTTTGATCTGAGGCTACGCAAAGAACCGCGCCATTGTGGGCCTGCACAGTAATCGGCGCCTGATTGGGCTTAAAAAAACGGACCGTTCCATCGCCGAACCCAACGATAACGTGATCATCGGCTGCTGCTGATCCAGTAACGGGCGCACCAAGTTCAAGCCGGATTCCTGACTGCTCCAGTTCCGTTTCGGCAAAACCAATCTGCCGTTTTCGCCGACCTTCTGACTCCGGGGCTAGCTCGTCTTGCATGCCTCAAACCCTTCCTCAAGATTCATATTTTCGAGCTCCCGACCGATGAACACCAGTCGAGACTCTCGCTTTTGACCCTCCGGCCAAGCGCCCATTGGTGATGTATCCATCAGCATATGTACTCCCTGAAACACATATCGCTCCTCTACGCCGTCAAAATTCAAAATACCTTTTGACCGCAGGATGTCCTGGCCCCGCGTTTGTAGAAGCTCACCGAACCAAGCCTGAAACTTATCGATATCAAGCGGGCATTCTGAGGTGAGAGAGATGCTGGTCACTTCGTCATCATGTTCATGATCATGATCTGAATCGAGGAAGTCTGGTTCCACTTCCAAAACGCGATCTAAACTAAATGCATTAAGTCCAAGAATCTCATCAAGTGGAGCCTCACAACGGGATGTCCTGATAATTTTTGCGTAGGGGTTGATTTTTCGAATCCGGGACTGGATATTCTCAAGCGATGCGGCTTTTACAAGGTCTGTTTTATTTAGCAAGATCACATCGCCGAAGGCAATCTGCTCTTCAGCTTCATGATGCTCGCCGAGCTGCGCATCGAGATGAACAGCATCGACTACTGTGACTATCGCATCTAGCTTAGTTCGATCAGATACCTCCTCGTCTACAAAGAAGGTTTGAGCCACTGGCGCCGGATCGGCGAGACCGGTAGTTTCCACAATTATTGCGTCTAACTGGTCCGCCCTTTTCATAAGGCCACTTAAAATACGAATCAGATCACCACGTACCGTGCAGCAAATACAACCATTGTTCATTTCAAATACTTCTTCGTCAGCGTCGACGACTAGATCATTATCGATACCTTGCTCGCCGAACTCATTGACGATTACTGCGTAACGACGGCCATGCTCTTCGGTGAGAATTCGATTCAGCAGGGTCGTTTTCCCGGCACCCAGAAATCCTGTTAACACGGTAACGGGTACCAACTGCGCTTGAGACATATTTCTTTTCCTATGTGACGAGGGTTTTTGGCGCGGCTTCGAACAAGGGCCGACACCACAGATTGTTATGTTATAACATAATGTTCAAAACTGAGACTGATAACCCAAAACGACACGCCCTTTGAACACACGTCATGACGAACGCCTAGAGTGTTATCAATAGCTTCCAGAACCCCGGTCTTTCGGGTAAGCAAAGTCCTTTTGCAGCCATTAAATCAAGCGCTAGCTCTGGGCCAACCAAGCCCCGTTTCCTTCGAATGCGCTCGGTAATATTGAACGTGTGTACTTCGTGTAGGACTCCTGGATCCCCTCGTGAGCCGCGCGCAAACCGACCTGGATTCCAACTCTAAAAACAGCTTAGCGAAGCATTTTCTGTCAGCCTGCTGGATCCTCAGGTTACGGTGAGACCTACTCCGTGTCTGAGTCTTTGCCCGCGACCTTGCGGTATCGCGCTTTCATCGGTTGGCATGTGGACCTATCTATTCGGCGACCAGAAACCAGTCGAGAGCACCAACGACATCATTGACCTTGTCTCGTTATACCTTGACACCGAAGAGGGCCTAATGCGGCGTAATGACCGCCCCAGATCGCTCCAGACCAGTGTATTAGGCCGCGTACCCCCGGTACAAGGCAAGTGATGAAACAGTGTGGATGGTTTTGCAGAGTTGGGGAGCCGTTACGAAACAGCCCTTACAGAGGCGGCACTAGAATGCAGACGAAAGAGCTCTTGAATCGGGTGCGGACGACCTGAACTGGCGGAGAGGGAGGGATTCGAACCCCCGGAACCTTTCAGTTCAACGGTTTTCAAGACCGCCGCATTCGACCACTCTGCCACCTCTCCATGTTGCGCATGCTGAGCGCACTCGGGCAAACTATTTCCCTAAAATTATATGGTTTTTAGAGCTGTGTTTCGAACCACATTACCGTCCCGATCTTGAATTCTGGCATAATCGGACCCATCCTTACAGTAGTTATATCTAAACTTGAATCAAGGAGAACACCTAAGCGATGATTTCTCGACAAACTTTAAGCTCCGATCGTCCTGCCGTTCGAGGGGTGGAATTCAACAAGGTGTTGAAAAACACCTATGCGTTACTTTCAGCAACATTGCTGTTCAGCGCGGCGACCGCTGGCTTGTCTATGATGATGGGCTGGCCGCACCCTGGCTTCGTTGTCACACTCGTAGGTTACTTTGGGCTTCTCTTCCTTGCCGGACGGTTTAGGAATTCAGGCCTCGGTATCGTCTTTGTTTTTGGACTCACAGGGTTTATGGGGCTGACGCTAGGCCCGATTATCGGGTATTACATTTCAGCAGTACCGAACGGCGATCAGCTCGTCATGACCGCGCTCGGCGGGACAGGTTTGATTTTCCTCGGTCTCTCGGGTTACGCGTTGAAATCCCAGAAGGATTTCAGCTTCCTGGGAGGAATGCTCTTTGCTGGAATTTTAGTTGCCTTTCTGGCAGGCATCGGCGCTGCTATTTTTAGTATCCCAGCGTTATCGCTGGCGGTTTCAGCGATGTTTATTGTACTGATGAGCGCGATGATCTTGTACCAAACTAGCGCGATCATTCACGGCGGTGAAACCAACTACATCATGGCGACCGTAACGCTTTATGTTTCGATCTACAACCTCTTCCTGAGTCTACTTCAAATTCTAGGGGTGTTTGGTGGAGATGATTAGAGCGCCGCGCTAACTAACAAGACTAACCCCGACCCTGCGTCGGGGTTTTTTTATGGCTTGATGCTGGTCAGCCCACCCATGTAAGGCCTTAGCGCAGACGGAATGCTAAATGATCCATTCTCATCTTGATAATTCTCCATTACGGCAACCAATGTTCTTCCAACCGCAAGACCTGAGCCGTTCAAGGTATGAACCAACTGGGGCTTATCAGAACTGGTCTTTTTGTATCGCGCCTGCATTCGACGAGCCTGAAACGCCTCAAAATTACTGCAGGACGAAATCTCACGGTATTTATTCTGGGCGGGAAGCCAGACCTCAAGGTCATAAGTCTTTGCAGCGGAAAAACCAAGATCGCCGCCGCACAACGTAACCACTCGGTATGGCAAATCCAGACGTTGAAGAATGCCCTCTGCGTTTGCAGTTAATTCCTCGAGCGCCGACCATGAGCGCTCAGGCTCCACAATTTGAACGAGTTCGACTTTTTCGAACTGATGCTGCCGAATCATGCCTCGCGTATCTTTGCCGTACGAACCCGCCTCGCTGCGGAAGCATGGTGTATGGCAAACCCGCTTAATCGGTAATTCGTGTCCATCGATCACGGTCTCAGCATAAAGATTAGTGACCGGAACCTCCGCAGTTGGGATCAAATAATACGGCGGCTCAGTCGCTGTCATAAACTGGTCGTCAGCAAATTTGGGTAATTGTCCGGTCCCAAATAATGAATCACTATTGACGAGGTAGGGAACATAGGTTTCCCGGTAACCATTTTCAAGGATATGCACATCCAGCATAAACTGGATCAAAGCGCGATGGAGTCGCGCAAGCGCATCTGACATCACCACAAATCGGCTGCCGGTGATTTTTGCAGCGACGTCAAAGTCCATCATCTTGAGGCCGGCACCAATACTGACATGATCAAGCGGGTCAAAGCCTAGCTCTCTTGGTTCACCCCATCGACGAATCTCAATATTGTCATCTTCGCTACTGCCAGAGGGCACAGATTCGTGCGGGATATTTGGAATGCTTTTAAGCAATCCATCAAGTTCAGCCTGAACGCCGGACAATGCTTCATCGACCGTGACAAGTCGTGTGCCGATACCAGCGGTCTCGTCAATTAGGTGCTGGGCGTCCTCGCCGGACGCTTTTAGACGACCCACTTCTTTTGCTGACTTGTTCCGTTGGGCCTGCAATTCCTGCTGTTCAGTTTGCAGCGTTTTTCGTTTACGCTCTAAATCCTGAAGCCGTCCAACATCAAGACTAAATCCGCGTGGGGCGAGTTTTTCGGCCACGTTTTCTAAATCATTTCGTAGGAGTTGTGAATCCAACATCGCGATAAACCTTTTTTAAGAAAATTGTCGCCCGGCCGCCATACCGGCGGTCGCAGCAAAAATACACAAAAGAACACTAGCCGAAATATAAGTGACTGCACGCAGCCACTGTTGCGATAAAAGTAGCGTCAACGTCTCAGCTGAAAATGCGGAAAACGTAGTGAAACCCCCGAGGACTCCGACAATGAGGCCCAACCGCAGTAATTCTCCAAGAGGCGTTTTAGTGTTTATCACAAACGCTAAAAAACCAATCAGGAACGATCCGGCTATATTGACGGTAAGCGTGCCCCACGCGAACTCTGATCCCATTGCTTCAGTGACCCGACTACCTACCCAGAACCGTAACACTGACCCTATCGCACCCCCGGCGCCGACGATTAATATAGATCCCATCGTACTTAAAGATCCTCTGTAATCACATCAACATGACTCGGCACATCAAGCACGAATATCTGCTCATCAATATCCTGATTCACCAAAATATTCTTAAACTGGACGCGGGTGACTTGCTCTAACTGATCGAGCATCTGAACGAATCGAAGGACCTCCTGATCAAACCCTAATTGAATCTGTGAAAAAGGCCCTTGGGAGTCTTTTGGAAAAAGAGACACCCAGTAAATTCCCTGCTGAATACCTAACCTTTCGACCAGATATGACTGTTCAGGTCGTTTTCCATCGGCCAAAAGGCCAGCGGGGGTCGCTCCCAATCCTTTATCTTGCCGGCGCACAACGACTTGCTCAAGGCTAACATCGTAAACCCACAGTCGATTCCCATCAGCCACGATCATCTGTTCGGGAGGCTCGCCGTAGGTCCAGAGTAGACGCCCAGGTCGTTGAAGTACAAACCGACCCATACTTTCCTGGAGGACCTCACGGTTC
>JADHSN010000076.1 GCA_016776875.1 Gammaproteobacteria bacterium
GGGCCTACCACGCCACCACTGGCTGCCACAAAATTCTCAATGATCTTGTGCAAGGTTGGTTTTGCTGGATCCGAATAAACATCAAAAATAAAAATTTTATTTGTATCGAGACCGCCCGCCCAAAGGTATTTTCGATCGTCTGTAAATCCTGAATGATGCGCTTCATTTCTTCCTCCAACGGAAAGAGAATTAATCACAGTTCCATAGGTTGGGGACGCAGGATTAACGTCGATCGTTACCAACTTGTCCTGCCCGTCACCCAGACCTTCAACGCCTAGCGTCCAGACATAAACGAAGTCCTCCTGCCCAGTTATCTTCGCCATATAAGGCGACATGCACGTCTCATCAGCGACCACGTTAGTTGCGGTGCCTACAATTACGGCGCCCAACGTTAGCGACAACGCCGCTCTTCCGATACTTCGAAACCCCTTTATGATTTTCATAACTTATCTTCCTCCGAGAAACAAAACGCGAAATTGAATTGATCTATTCATCGAATACGTCGAGGCTCCTACATATGGAGCGATCGACCCATTGATCCTAATTATTAATAAATCTATGCCCACTCGTCGAGGTCTTTTTTTTGTTAATTCGAAGTTGGGAAAAAAAACACTTCAATCAAATATATCGTGGGAAAGAAGACTATTTCTGAATTTCGGAGATAGGATTTTTCCCACCTTTTGGGCAGCTTGAACCACAAATAAAGGTTTCACCGAGGATAAACCGCCGCGTCAAACAACGTCCTTGTCCCGTTGGAACCGCCTGACAATCTGGTGGGGTCGAAAACAAAACTGGCGTGTTTGTTTCGAAATCGTGACGGTTACTTTTCTCGGGACTCCATTCGGTAATTCCGAACACTGAAACCGCTCGGGACCAAGCGTCTTAACCAGTGCGGGTGGCGAGTATATAAGAACCCTTAGGTTCCTGTGTTGCCACCCAAAACGCTATCCGTAACCCAACGTAAAATGGATCTGGGCCGATTTGGGTCAACCGCCCGTCAGTGGCGCCATCACTACCATCTCGTTTCCATCCACGAGTCTGGTCTGATCTCTTTTTGCTCTTGACACCGCCTGGCCATCAATAGACACCAGCCCCACCTGTTCGACTGGGATCCCGAGTAAATCGATTGCGTCAGAAATGCTGGCGCCATCAGCCAATTCGAGCGCTTCAACCGAGCAAAAATCAATCAAATGGCCCGTTACTCTTATCCCAATTCGCACGAGCGTCAACCAAGGCCAAGTCGGCCGAGTGTGTCATCAGTTGGCACACCGTCCTCAGACCAGCCACGAAGGTCATAGTATTCCGGTAGCATTTTATCGAGTTCATTAACCTTTCCTTTAGCGGTCCCACTGGGCGCCGGGTCCTTAAGCAGGCGCTCAGGCAATGTGTCGTCTGCTTTTGTCAGGCCGGCGGCCAGATTGAACATTCGCTCAAGATTCCAAATGCGTTCCCCAGATTCCATTAAGCGCTCGGCAGTCCAGTCGCCCTCGCTGTCGGCATCTAACTGGGCCGCAAATTCCGGCGCACCCCACGCCCCCATGGTAAACATGCAAAGCCCGCTCGAATCAACGGCTGCTGTCCAGTCTTGAGATGTTTTGCATGGATCCGCCTTCCCGTCACCCGTCTGGTCATCCATATCGACTTCGAACGTATCGTGCTTGAGATGGCAAGCACCCCGATTGCCTGTGGCGTATCCCAACCCCATCCCCTGTAACGCTCGGGAATCATACCCGGCAAACTCCTGGCCCTTGACCGTCATCGACAATTCGGGATGTCCGTACTTCTCACACATTAACCTCGACCCCAATCCCAACATCACCCCAAATCCTTCTTGTTTGCCTGTCTTTTCAGCCATAACGGTCAGCGCTTCCGCATTACCGAAGTTCAAAGGCACGCCATCGGTATCCTCGGTGGTAATCACGCCCATTTCAAAAAGCTCCATGGCCGCCGCGAGCGTTACCCCAAACGAGATCGGATCAATTCCATGCTCATTCATGAGATAGCCGGCGAACGTACAGGCATCTATATCGTCCACCCCAATGACGGGGCCAAACGCAAACGCGGTCTCGTATTCAAGACCACCTGAAGCATGCCAATATTCCTTCCGGTTTTGGATCGTGAAGTGGTCTTGGCGGATGTGGGCAATGCGACCGCAGGCAATCGTACATCCAAAGCAGGCTTTATTGGTCAATAGATTGGTGTGGCCGGTGTCGTCCGTTTTCATCATCGCTTTAGCGTCGACTTTATCCGCTCCCTCAAACTGTACTTCTTGAAAATTCCGCGTCGGTAATCCACCAAACTCCTGCATGGTGTCCATCATCGCGTTTGTCCCGTATTTGGTTAATCCTCCGGTATGTTCAGCCAGGAGATTTTTCATTTCTTGGGTCACCGTCATAAATCGCTTCGGATCCTTTACTCTCACGCCCCCCGTGCCGCGTACCGCCACAGCCTTAAGATTTTTCGAGCCCATGACCGTACCGACACCTGAACGCCCTGCCGCTCGATGAAGATCATTAACCACCGACGCGTAGCGCGCGCCTCTTTCACCCGCAATGCCAATCGTCGCAATCTTGAGCATCGGATTGTGATGCTGCTTCTTAATCCACTCGTCTGTCTCCCAAACGGTTTTGCCCCAAATCTTCTCGGCAGGAGCGAGACTTATCTCATCTCCTTCAATCAGCAGATAGACGGGATTTTCTGACCGGCCCTCGACAAGCAGTAAGTCAAATCCGGCATATTTAAGTTCTGCGCCAAACTTGCCGCCACTATTCGAGCAGGCAATCGCGCCTGTCAGCGGACTCTTGGTGATGACGGCATATCGTCCACTTGTCGAAGCATTTGTCCCCGTCAACGGACCCGTTGCGAAAATTAGGACATTGTCAGGTGCCATGGCATCTGCTTTGGGATCCATATTCTCCCAAAGATATTTCGTACCCAATCCACGCTCACCAATGTAATCCTTCGCCCACTCCATGTTGAGCGCCTCTGGCGTAATCTCGTGTGTGGTGAGATTCACGCGCAAAATTTTTCCCTGCCAACTCATGACGCTGTCTCCTGATTTATTTGTTGCGCAGCCGACGCCATTCGCCCTACGCCAGAAGCACCAGCGTCAACGTAAGTAATCGCATCCGTTGGGCACGCCGCAACGCACTGGGGGTCTCCTCCACAAAGATCGCATTTATCGACCTTTCCGCTAAAAGGATTAAACTCGATCGTCCCAAAAGGGCATGCCGAGACGCAGGCTTTACAGCCCACACAAGCCTGGGCGCTGACCAGTTTTGCCCCTAAATCACTATCAATGGATATCGCGTTCGTAGGACATGCTTTCATACACCATGCTTCGACGCATTGCGTACAGGTATAAGGCACCGATGTACGGCCATGCTCAAACTCGAACACCCGAATCCGAGAACGAGCTGGAATAAACTCTCCTTCATGCTCAAAACTGCAAGCCATCTCACACTGCAGACATCCCGTGCATAGACTTGGCTCCATATGAAGCGATCGCTGCATATCACGACTCCTTTGAAAAATTTCCCATTTGTTCTGTGGCCCAATTTACCAAAAAAAGATGCCTTCGTGACACTATCTTTACAAACCTCCCCTCTATAATCACTGCTCGGCCACTATGGAAATTAGAAGTGCATCCAGACTTGGAACTGATACCACTCAAAAATGAGCCATCTGAACGATAAACTAAGACCTCTTCTGGATGACCGCGGCATTCTCACTGACGCCGCTGACATTGAGCCGTACTTGCTCGAGAGACGGAAAAGATATCACGGACAATCTTCAGTCGTTGCGAGACCAAAATCAGTTCAGGAAATTAAATCAATAGTAGAGGTTTGCATCGAAGATCGTATTTCAATTGTGCCGCAAGGTGGCAATACCGGCTTATGCGGTGGGGCAGTATCTGAAAGTGGCCAACTTGTTCTGAGTCTGGAGCGCCTAAATCAGATTCGGGAAATTGATAGTGCAAATAACACGATCACAGTCGAAGCCGGATGCATCCTGGCCAATATCCAGAACACGGCCCAAGAGGCAAGACGATTCTTTCCGGTTAGTCTTGCGGCAGAAGGAAGTTGTCAAATTGGAGGAAACCTTGCGACAAATGCTGGAGGGATCAATGTTCTTCGATACGGAAACACCCGTGAACAAGTGCTTGGCCTAGAAGCCATATTGCCAAACGGATCGCTTTTCTCAGATCTGGCAGGTTTGCGGAAAGACAACACGGGATATGACCTAAAGCAATTACTCATCGGCTCAGAGGGGACGCTGGGGATCATAACCGCAGCTACCTTAAAACTTTATCCCTATCCTGATCACAGTGTCACCGCATTTGTCGCCTTAAAAGATCTTGAAACCAGTATTTCTTTTCTCGCCCTCGCAACGGAACTCAGTGGCGGCACCCTGTGTAGTTTTGAACTGATTCCACATATTGGACTCGAATTTGCCTGTCGCCATATCTCAACCTGTGAGCCTCCCCTCTCTTCAGAGCATGATTGGTACGTTTTACTCTCCCTGCAGACAAGTGGATCCACTATCAATCTTGACGAAACTCTCGAGGCGCTGCTCGAAAGCGCGGTTGAGGCGCACCTTATTGATGATGCCGTTTTAGCCGCCAATGAGGCTCAAGCCGCACGACTTTGGAAAATTCGGGAAGGCATTGTGGAGGGACAATTGTTCGAGGGCGGCAGTATCAAACACGACATTTCAATACCTGTTTCAAAAGTACCACGATTTATCACGGAGGCATCAAAAGCCGTTAGTCAGCGGATACCCGGAATCAGACCTTGTCCTTTTGGGCATGTAGGGGATGGGAATATTCATTTCAACCTCTCCCAACCGGTTTCAATGGGCAAGGATGAGTTTCTGTCCAGATGGGAGGAGATCAGTGAACTAGTTCATGATATCGTTGATCGCTTGGGCGGCTCCTTCAGTGCTGAACACGGTATCGGCATGCTCAAACTTAACGATATGCAACGCTATAAAGATAATGTCGCGCTCGACACTATGCGCGCAATAAAAAACGCACTTGATCCTGAAAATCTTTTTAATCCTGGAAAAGTACTGCCTCGCTCCTGAATGCCTGTCCTTGTCCAACCCATACCGACCGACCGTTTTCCTAGAGACGGAGTTGATGTTGTCATTGTTGGCGGTGGCATTATTGGCGTCAGCGCCGCCTTGACATTGGCCGAGCGGGGAATATCTGTCGCGCTACTGGAGAAAGGCGAAGTTGCCGCCGAGCAATCTTCGAGAAATTGGGGCTGGTGTCGGCAGCAAGGTCGGGACCCCCGTGAATTACCACTGATCACCGAATCGTTAAAACGCTGGCGACTGATGGACAAGCGCATTAATGGTCGGACGGGATTTAATCAATGCGGCACTCTGTACCTTGCTGACTCGGAAAAATCATTGGAGAAGCAGAGCCAATGGCTCAAATTTGCTGAACCGTTCCCAATCGGTGCAAGCGTTATTCGAACCAAAGCGGTCGAAGCCCTACTGCCAGGTTGCGCCAGAAAATGGGAAGGCGCGCTGTACTGCGAAAGTGACGGTCGGGCCGAACCTTTCATCGCGGTACCCGAAATGGCAAAAGCCGCCCAGGCGGCCGGCGCGGCAATACTGACACAAACAGCCGTTTACGGCCTCGAAACCGAGGCTGGCAAAATTTCCGGTGTGGTCACTGAAAAAGGAACGATTCGAACAACTTCGGTCTTAATCGCAGCAGGTGCCTGGTCGCGACTTTTTTGCCGCGCGCACAACTTGCTTCTCCCCCAACTTAAAGTGCGCTCATCTGTCCTCAGAACAGGCTCGTTTAACAATGGGCCGACCACATCAATCAGCGCACCCGACTACTCGATTCGCTATCGGGCGGATGGCGGTTACACCGTTGCGCTTGGCGCAAAAAGCAAAATTTATTTTGACCTGACGCCGGACGCGTTCGGCTTGTTACCGCAATTTCGAAAACTAGCTTGGATGGTGCGCGCCCATATCGCAATCCGTCTGAGTGACCGCTTCAGTACCGAGTGGCAAGACAATCACCAAAATCTTTCCAACGTGTTGAAAAAAAATCGCGTTCTCGACCCAAAACCGCTCACCGCGCCGTTAAATAAAGCACGTCGCGCGCTCGTTCGAGATTTTCCCGGGCTCGTGAATATCCCCATTCAGGAACAGTGGGCTGGGATGATCGACGTGACACCAGACGCGGTGCCCGTTATTTCAGGAGTCGACCACCGCCCAGGGCTTTTTATTGCAACGGGCTTTTCAGGTCACGGCTTCGGGATTGGACCCGCTGCCGGTGAATTGGCAGCTGATCTCATTACAAATCGACATCCGCTTGTCGATCCCAGCCCGTTTCGGTTCTCGAGATTCAATGACGGTTCAGAAATCGATCCCATTGTCGGGATCTAAACGACCCCCGGAGCAACTACCGCCTCACTCCCTGAAACGATTAACCTCCTCACCGCGGAATCTGGCAACCCTGTTCATTGGCGGAAGCGATTCGTCATAAAAGAAATTCGGCAGATCATCATCATCGTCTGTAAAACCCGCCTGACGATTGAATTCATGCTCAAGACGCAGTGTTTCAACACCGATTTCGTCGTAAAAGGAGGTAGGAAAATCTGTACCAAGCGCATTGTTCATTGCATCGATAATAAAATCGGCGTTTGTATCGGTAACGACCCGGCCAAAGATACATATCCCCAGCGAATCGGAAGCCGCCATTACGCGTTGCGCTTCGAAACTCGCCGCAACAATTTGAGAAGCATCCATCTCGCGACAATCAAGCTTAGGAAGATTACCGGCGGTATGATCGGCGCCCTGCGCCGTCATCATCATCGTGATTCCGGTGCCCTCAACAACGCGGGGGTCATAGGCGCTAATTGCCTGTTGCTTAATCACCGGAATTCGGGCTGCGCCATAATGTTTTCCAACACGGGCTGTACCCTGCGCCCAAAGCTTGCCCTGATCGGTTCCCTTTTTGATCTCCTCAAGTACATTCAGCATAAACTGAACGTCTCCAAATTGTCCTTCTCCCACGTCCATGAGAACCGCAATCATCGCGCCGGCCTCAATCGTGTCGATCCCGAGATCATTAGCGGCAAAGTTAACGTGAGCCAGTTCGTCCGGATCTGTTAATCCGCAGTTAGTCCCCATTAAACCAATCGTCTCGTATTCCATCGGGGACACAATCTCTTTACCATCTTTATCAACGTAGACATTGCTGCATTCAATTGTGCAACCCGGCATACATGCGTGAGCTGTTTCGCCGCCTCGTTCCAAATTCTGCTCCCGGATAAACTCGCCACCCATGCGCATGACTTCTTTCTCGGGGTCCGCTAACTGTCCAGAGGAGAAATTCTTAACCGGAAGCCCGCCGAGGTAATTCTGGGTATCAGCCATCATCGCTGTCCCATAAGTTTTCATGTTTTGCGCAACCTCATCCTCTTTAAGCAGCGCGTTATAATGCTTAACAGCTCCGATGACTTTTTTCCGATCATGCAACTTAGGCATCTTGTGAAGATCCACAACAATCGCCTTTACCCTTTTTACGCCCATCACTGCGCCGACACCCCCCCGAGCCGCAAGCCTTGAAGGCCTAAGATCGGTATCACTAAATGATATTCCCGAAAGGAGCCCACCGTACTCCCCAACGGGGCCGCATAACGCAAGACTGACTTTTTTTCCAAATCGCTCATGCAATTTAGCCGCACATTCGAAGTTGGATAAGCCGAGCAGGTCATCAGCGGACGAGAAGGTAACCTCGCCCTCAACCGTAATTCGCATTAATGTCCAATCTTTACAAGCGCCATTAAGGGTCAGGCCGGCAATTGAAAGCTGTCCCAACGCAAACCCAAAACTACCTCCCGCGTTCGCTTCCTTGATCCCGCCCGTCAGCGGACTACGACAGCCGACGCTGATCCGATTCGCATTAGAGAAATTAGTGCCCGCAAATGGTCCAACCGAAAATATGAGAGGATTTTCTGCCGAGAGAGGGTCCACATGAGCGGCGCCGCAGGCCACCAGTTGTTCCGCAATAAGGTAACGACCCGCTTTAGCAACTTGCTCGCCTGCCAGCGTCTCTCGTCGCACGTTCTGATCGGCGAGGTCAATATGTAAATAATCTCTCATTTTTTCTCCTGAATGTTCCCGAGGCTAGCGTTTTAGCGCACGCCACACTAAAGGCACGGTAACCACGGCTAAAACGACCTTGAAAGCCTCAGCCAATAAAAATGGTGCGAGTCCCAACGAAATTGCTTTTGAGAATCCAACAGCGCCTGACAACCAGCCAACTCCTAGTGAAAAAATTATAATTTCACCAATTAACATGACGCCCATTACGCTCAACGCCGTTTGCCCCCAGCCCTTGCTCACCAAGAAACCGACGACTGACATCGCGATTACAAAACCAAACAAGTAACCGCCCGTCGGCCCAAGTAAGTACGCCGCTCCAACGCCAGTTGCGAACACGGGCAATCCCAATGCGCCCTCAAGCAGATAGAGCGCGCCGGTGAGAAATCCCAGTTTTGGGCCATATGCGATTGCGAGAACAAGCACCACGAAGGTCTGCATAGTCATTGGGACGGGCCAAAACGGTACCTGGACCTTGGCGGATATCGCCAGCAAACACGTGCCGGCCAGCGCCAGCAATATTTGTGCGATTCTTGAATTACGACTGACAGGCCAGAGTTCTGAGACGATGGAGGCTTGCATGGGTCATCCTCATATAGCTTGGTTGGTATCAATTAAGTCACAATATCGACTCGGAGGTGATCGCCAGAGTCAAATGCGGCCTGTATTGTCTGATGACTTGGCTAATCTGTCAAAGCGAGGTCAGATTTTTATTCTTAGGCTCTCATTCGGCGAATGTTATCCCACCGCGTCGATGTACTGGCCGCGAAAATCCAAACCAACTTGTTCAGAAAAAGCATCACTCAGTGAACTGGTGACTGGGCCGGGGATATTTTGCTGACCCTGATCTAAAACAACACCATCATAAGACCGAACCGGGCAAATACAAAAACTAGTTGAAGTAATAAACGCTTCATCGGCCTCTTTAGCCTCATCGGGCAAGATGTCCCGTTCCTCAACTTTAATCCCGAGCCTCTCAGCCTGTGCGATGACCACTTCGCGACTGATGCCGGGCAGAACGAAATCGATCCTCGGGGTCGATAAGACGCCGTCTCTCACGATAAAGATATTGCTCCCGATTCCCTCGGATAAAAAGCCCCGAGTATCCAGTAACACGGCCCAGGCATGGCCAGATCGTTCACGGACTTCGATGTCCGCTAAAACAAGGTTTAAGTAATTATGACTTTTGATATTCGGATCAAGACACTCCGGGGGCACTCTTCTGGTATCCGGCGTGAAAATATCAAGTCCATCACGAATCATCGGCGCACGAGCTTTTAAGGGTAATGGAGTGCATTCAACAATCACAGTCGGGCCTGAACTCTGCCACAACTCGCCCCCGACAATATTGAGCCCCCGTGTCACCCGCTGCATGATCCAGTAATCTTCTCCCGACTTGAGAAGGCCGCGGTTCTTTTCGAGCACCTCATGGGTAATCTCGATCATCCTCGACTGAGACAAACCGGGGTCAATTTTCGCTTTATCAAGGGACTTAAATAAGCGACTAATGTGAGCCTCTAGTCGGAAAATTCTGCCGTCAAATGTGCGTTCTGCATCAAAGACCGCGTCACCGAGCACAAACCCACGATCCCTGAAAGAAACGCACGCCTTGGATTCAGGCAGAAATTCCTCATTGATATAAACCACTCTT
>JADHSN010000002.1 GCA_016776875.1 Gammaproteobacteria bacterium
AAACATGGCGGATACCCGTCATTTTATGGCGCCCAAGCCTACGACTCGATTATGCTGATTCAAAGCGCTGTCGAGTCGGTCAATGGCGATTTGTCAGATAAAGATGCGGTTCGAGACGCACTTCGCTTGGCCAATTATGAATCGGTTCGCGGACCTTACACCTATGGGAACAACGGAATGCCGATTCAGAATTTTTACCTTCGCGAGGTCGTTGAAGACGACGAAGGAAGATGGACCACAAAAGTGGTTGAGACGGTTTTTGAAAATCATCAGGACCCGTACGCATCGGACTGCAAGCTCTAGGCGATTTCCTTGGGGTGACTATCGACTGTGAGTGCAGTCCTTAGGCAAGGTTAGACCGCGCTCGTTATCTAAGGGATCGGTATGGACTGGAACCTATTAATATCCCAGTTGGTGAATAGTATTCAACTGGGATTGTTGCTCTTCCTACTCGCCTCTGGGCTCACGCTTATTTTTGGAATCATGGATTTCATTAACCTGTCCCATGGCTCTTTTTATATGATGGGCGCTTATTTTTGTGGATCGATCGTTGCCGCAACGGGCTCTTTTTTCGCAGGGATTATTGTTGGACTCGTTGGCGTCTTTTTTTTAGGCGCGCTTGTGGAGTGGTTGATTGCGCGCCGACTTTACAAAGAAAATCATTTAGATCATGTTCTAGTTACTTTTGGCTTGATTCTTGTATTTGATGCGTTGGTTCATATCATCTGGGGGCCGTCCGGCCTCTCGATACCGCTGCCCGATTTTTTAAATGGGCAAATTCAATTAGGAAGCCTGGTGTTTCCGATTTATCGTCTCGTCATTATTTCTGGCGGACTGGCAGTTGCGGGAATCCTCTATCTACTGATTTCAAGAACGCGTCTTGGAATGCTTATTCGAGCCGGCGCGTCTAATCGCGATATGGTGGAATCATTAGGAATTAATATTAATCGACTGTTCCTGTTTGTGTTTGCGCTAGGAGCTGCGATGGCAGGTTTTGCCGGAATGCTCATCGCGCCGATTACAGAAGCGACGATCGGCATGGGTAATGACATCATCATTATTGCTTTTGTTGTCGTCATTGTTGGTGGGATAGGATCAATCAAGGGTGCATTTTATGTTGCCCTCATGATTGGTTTTATCGATACCATGAGTCGATCTTATCTGGACGATTTTCTTGAGTTGCTGGCGTCCACGGCAGCTGCAGAGACCGCGGCGCCTGCAATTTCAGCGATGCTGGTTTATGTTTTGATGGCGGCTGTGCTTGCTTTCAAGCCAACTGGCTTATTCCCACCAACAGCAGGGAATCGCTGATGGCCAAGCCGAGTGGTACGCGTTCGGTAAAAGTTTACCTGGGCATGTTGTTCTTGCTAGGTATTGCGCCACTTCTATTTCAATGGACCAATCAACCTTTCTTATTAGATCTACTGAGTCGAGGTCTGATTATTGGCATTGCTGCTCTAAGCCTTAATCTTATTTTAGGTTATGGCGGGATGATTAGCCTCGGCCATGTTGCGTATCTGGGTATTGGTGCTTACTGCGTAGGCATACCTGCTTACTATGATATTTATGATGGATGGATTCACCTAAGTTTGGCTGTTGTCACTTGCGCTTTATTTGCGCTAATTACGGGCGCCGTGAGTCTCCGGACGAAGGGGGTTTACTTCATCATGATTACGATGGCTTTTAGCCAGATGATCTACTTTATATTCCTCAGTCTTGAGGAATATGGAGCGGACGATGGGTTGGTCATTTATGCAAGAAGTGAATTTCCGGTATGGATAAATATGGAAGGTGCCATTTCAATGTATTACTGGATTTTCGGTCTTTTAATATTGACCTTATTTTTCATTCATCGCCTAGTGAGATCTCGGTTTGGGCGAGTAATCATAGGGTCAAAATATAATGATCTGCGCATGCAGTCACTGGGCTTCAATACTTATGGGTATCGCCTAACTTGTTATGTTATTTCAGCTGTTATCTGCGGCTTAGCAGGGGTATTGCTTGGAAATTTTACGAGTTTTATCAGTCCCGAAATGATGAGCTGGACCCGTTCTGGAGAGTTGATTTTCATGGTGATTATTGGCGGAACAGGGAGTCTATTTGGCCCATTATTTGGCGCGCTATCGTTTTTATTTTTGGAAGAGGCTTTGTCATTAATCACGATTTACTGGCATTTAATTTTTGGTGGCCTGCTCATTGCATTAGTACTGTTTGGGAAAGGCGGTATAGATGCTTGGCTCAGCAAGTTGGATAAATGAAGCAAAACATGCGGGCTGACAGCGTGCTTTTTATTAGGTCGTTGTGTAAAAGCTTTGGTGGCATCAAAGCAACTGACGACGTTAGTCTCTCTGTATGCCGCGGCGGTATTCACGCGGTAATTGGCCCCAACGGGGCTGGAAAAACAACGCTGATCGCCCAGTTATCGGGCCAAATCAGACCTGACTCGGGTGATATTGAATTTGACGGAAGGAGCATCCTGAGGGCGGGCATGGCTCAGCGGGCGAGGGCGGGCCTTGCCCGCTCGTTTCAAATCACAAGCGTTTTCCGAGAGATGACTATTCTGGAAAATGCGATGCTAGGCGTTCAGGGTGCGCAGGGTCACTCGTATCGATTCTGGGCTCCAGTGCATCAGGATCAGGATCTCGCTGACATTGCGATGGATCACTTGATGACGGTCGGGTTGCATCATCGTTCAGGACGCATTGTGTCTAGCATTTCTCATGGGGAGCAACGCCAACTCGAGGTTGCAATGGCGCTCGCCATGCAGCCGAAAATGTTGTTACTAGATGAGCCCATGGCCGGAATGGGAAAAGAAGAAACGTTTCGAATGATTGAAATTTTGTCATCGGTTGGAGCTGAAAAAACAATTTTGATGGTGGAACATGATATGGACGCGGTTTTTTCGCTCGCAGATCAACTTTCGGTCATGGTTAATGGGCGAGTAATCGCAACGGATTCAGTAGCGAAAATTCGCTCGAATCCCGAGGTTCAAAAATCCTACTTGGGTGGCAGTTGTGCTAAAGATTGAAAACATCAACTCATTTTATGGATCGATCCAGGCGTTATTTGGCATGGGTCTAGAATGTAAGGAAGGAAAGCTCACAACGTTGCTCGGTCGAAACGGAATGGGCAAAACAACGACCGTGAAGTCCATTATCGGCAAGGTTTCGGTGACGCATGGAGAGATTTCTTTTCGTGGCGAGTCAATCATAGGCATGCCGACCTATGACATTATTCGGAAAGGAATTGGATTGGTTCCGGAAGGGCGACACATTTTTCCTAACTTGAGCGTAAAAGAAAACCTAGTCGCAACTGCTAACAAAAATTCAGGCCTGGCGACTGAATGGACGGTAGATCAAGTTGTCGAGTTTTTCCCCGCGCTTGGCGATCGACTCAATCATATGGGAGATCAGTTATCGGGAGGGGAGCAGCAGATGTTAGCTATTGGACGCGCTCTCATGCTTAATCCTCAAATGTTAATACTTGACGAGGCAACTGAAGGATTAGCACCTCTTGTTCGTCAGGAAATTTGGAATCGCCTTGTGGAAATCAAGCAGTTAGGTATCACGATTCTGCTGATAGACAAGAATATCGACGAGTTTATCGATATATCGGACTTCCACTACATTATTGAAAAAGGCCGGCAGGTTTGGGCAGGCCCTTCAAGGGAGTTGGTCGATGATTCTGGATTGAAAGCACGGTACCTTGGCATTTAATTTTTCAAAGACGCGGCTTGGTCCGGCACGTATCTAGAAATTGACCACGATTTTTTTACATACAGATCAAAGTTTCACTTTTGTTTCGATATAATTAAATATAAGCAAGACGACAATCTAATTTTCTGACGCGTGACGTTTGCTGAAAAATTCACGTGTAGCGCCTTTAAACGTCACCCCACCTTGGGTAGGAACGCGAAAATCTGCGATTACGCCTCAGTTCAGGGGTCGATTGGCAACCAATTAATGGGAGTATTTTGATGGGCAAGTCTGTATGGATCGCTCTGGTGCTTTTGCTAGGTGTCTCGGCCTGGATCGGATCAGGGTTTTTGAGTCAATCGGAAGAGTCTATCGCCCCGTCATCAGGCTCGGATTCAGGCGATTTTTCGCTGCGGGCAGCCGCAAGTATTCCCACCGTTCAGACTCGTCTCGTCAAGGCAGAAGATGTGGATCAGGTTTTAGGTTTAATGGGGGTCACGGTTGCGAACCGAAGTGTTGAAGTGGACGTGCAGTCAAAAGGCATAATTGCGGGCCTGAATGTCAGAACCGGGGCAAGTGTTAAAAAAAATGAACTTCTTGCCACAATTGGTCTCGAAGATCGTGACGTTAAACTTCGAGAGGCGCGTGCTGTCGTTAAGTTGCGTCAATCGGAATTCGATGCAGCGCTAAAATTATCCAAAAAAAACCTGCAGTCGGAGACTGAGTTAACGCGCGCAGAGACTAATCTTGATTCCGCGAGAGCTTCACTGAAATCTGCCGAACTAGAGATTGCGCGCACCCAGATCCGAGCGCCTTTTGGCGGGGTTATTGAAGAAAAGTTTGTGGAAATCGGGGATTTTGTGGACGTGGGTCACGCGGTATACAAAATCATTGACCTTTCGAAGATAAAAATCCAGGGCCAGGTATCGGAGTATGATATTTCAACCGTGAAGGTTGGAATGCCGGCATCCCTAACTTTTTTGGGAGGCGGAAATCTTGAGGGCATTGTCACATTTGTGTCGAAGCTCAGCGATAGCGCCACTCGAACGTTCAAGATTGAAGTGACTGCGCCGAATCGGGAGTTAGCGATTGCGAGCGGTAGAACGGCAAAGATTGGCTTGAACCTGGGCGTTGCGCGAGCTCATCTACTGAGTCCTGCCGTCCTGACGCTCGATGATCAGGGTCGTATTGGTGTGAAGGTTGTGGATGCTGAGGATGAGGTTCAGTTTTTGCCGGTCGAATTAATTTCGGACACTCCAGATGGCATGTGGCTTTCAGGCTTGCCCGAGGTCGTCAATTTGATAACGATGGGACATGAGTTTGTAGCGGTAGGACAGCGCGTGATCTCGGTTCCCACGAGCCCCTAGTAAAACAATGAGTTTGATTCAATCGGCCTTTGGGTATTCGAGAACCGTAATCCTCATTCTGATTTTTATTCTGTTGTCAGGGTCGATTGCTTATAAAGATATCCCGAAGGAATCAGAGCCTGATATTGATATCCCGATCATTTACGTCACGCTTCATCTTGACGGAATTTCACCTGAGGATGCCGAGCGACTTTTAATCAGACCGGTCGAGCAGGAGCTCAAAAGCATTGAAGGAGTCAAGGAATTACGGTCGACTGGTTATGAGGGTGGCGCAAATGTTCTTCTCGAGTTTGACGCCGGATTCGATGCAGCAGCAGCGTTAACTGATGTACGCGAAGGTGTTGATTTAGCGAAAGGCAAGCTCCCCGCAGCTGCGGATGACCCTGAGATTCATGAGGTCAATTTCAGTTTATTTCCCGTGATTGTTGTCATTCTCTCAGGAGACGTTCCGGATCGTGCGTTATATCGCTTAGCGCGAGACCTTAAGGATTCGATTGAGGGGATTGGGGAGGTCTTAGAAGTCAATATCGCTGGAAATCGTGATGAAGTTGTGGAGGCAATCGTTGATCCATTGAAGTTGGAAAGCTACGGTCTTGATCCGGCGCTCGCAGCGACTGCAGTGAGTGGTGCAAATTTGTTGGTTGCGGCGGGTGTTCAGGATACAGGTCAGGGTCGGTTTTCGATTAAGGTCCCAGGCCTTTTTGAAAGCGTGATGGATATTGCCGGGCTTCCAGTATTGGTCGATGGCGACGCGGTCGTAACGGTTGGCGATATTGCAGATGTCAGGCGAACCTTCCGTGATCCGGAGTCTTTTGCTCGTGTGAACGGGAAAACAGCTGTTGCGCTCGAAGTTTCAAAACGAACAGGTGAAAATGTAATTGCAACAATTTCCAAAGTTCGCGAAGTGGTTAAAACGCACCAGGTTAATTGGCCCGATACGTTGCGTGATTCTGTTGAAGTTAGTTTTACCCAGGATCGATCCGATCAGATTAAAACGATGTTGGGTGATCTGCAAAATAGTGTTCTTAGCGCCGTAATTCTTGTTATGGTGGTTGTTGTTGCTGCTCTCGGTGTTCGTAGCGGCCTGTTAGTTGGAATTGCGATCCCTGGTTCTTTTTTAGCTGCATTATTAATGCTTTACCTTGCAGGTGTTTCCCTCAATATTGTCGTTCTCTTTAGTCTCATTTTATCGGTGGGGATGCTGGTTGACGGTGCCATTGTTGTCACTGAATTCGCCGATCGGAAACTCAGTGAGGGGTTGCCTAAGCGGCAGGCCTATTTGGAAGCCTCCCGGCGAATGGCGGCGCCTATTATTGCCTCCACAGCAACGACCTTGGCGGCATTTTTACCGCTTGTGTTTTGGCCGGGCGTGGTGGGCGAATTCATGAAGTATCTACCCATGACGGTGTTGATCACTTTAGTGGCGTCGTTAGGAATGGCGCTTGTTTTTGTGCCAATACTAGGTGGATTGATCGGCAGGCGCTCAGTAATCAGCAAGCGCGCCCTTGAAACAATAAAGGCAGGGGATCAGGGTGATCTCAACGCAACAAAAGGTTTTACACGAGGGTATTTGTCTATCCTTCGTTGGTCGGTGAATCGTCCTAAAACAATTTTAGGTTCAGCGGTCGTGTTATTAATCGGTATGTTCATGATTTATGGTCGTCTGGGCCCCGGGGTTGAATTTTTTCCGGACATCGAGCCGGATAACGCCCAGATCCAGGTGCGGGCCCGGGGGAATCTTTCTATAGATGAGCAGAATGCGATCATGCGTGAGGTCGAGACTCGCGTATTGAAAGTTAACGGGGTGCAGACTTTTTACACCCGGGTTGGGGCGGATCAGAATAGCGAGGAAGCGGAGGATATTGTAGGTTCAGTGTCCCTAGAATTTGGAGATTGGCGATTCCGGCCAAAAGTGGCTGAAATATTCGATCTGATGAGAGAAAGACTAGCTGATATGCCAGGTATTATTTTAGATCTGCGCAAAGAGGAAGGCGGCCCCCCGGTGGGCAAGCCGATTCAGATCCAACTCGCGTCTTATGATCCTGATATTCTCGAGGATGCTGCGGCTAGCGTGCGAGCGAAGTTGGACAGCATGACCGGACTAACCAGCATTGAAGACTCCCGGTCTTTGCCTGGGATTGATTGGACGCTGCAGGTCGATCGGGTGCAGGCTGCCAAGTTTGGAATTGATATTGGCAGTATCGGCAATATGATTCAGATGACGACTGCGGGCTATAAGATTGGCAAGTATCGACCTAATGACAGTGAGGACGAGATTGATATTCGGGTGCGGTTTCCAGAGGTGAATCGGACAGTGACCGGTCTCAATCAAGTTCGGGTAAATACGAGTCTGGGGGCTGTACCGGTCTCAAATTTTGTACAGCGTGAGGCAAAGCCAAAGACCGGTCGACTACGCCGTGTAGATGGTTTCCGGGTGATTACGGTGAAGGCCGATGTCGAAGAGGGCGTGCTCGTTGACAGCAAGCTTAAAGCGCTGCGGGATTGGCTAAAAAGTGCGCAACTCGATCCAAAAATTCAGGTCAGCTTTAAGGGTGAGGATCAAGAGCAAGCAGAAGCTAAAGCTTTTTTGGGGAAAGCGTTTTCGGTTGCCCTGTTTTTGATGGCGTTGATCCTAATTACCCAATTCAATAGTTTTTATCAGGCAGGCTTGATCTTGTTTGCGGTCGTGATGTCGACTGTGGGCGTTTTATTGGGACTCATGATCACGGGTGCACCTTTTGGCATTGTGATGAACGGCATCGGGGTCATCGCGCTGGCCGGCATTGTGGTGAATAACAACATTGTGCTTATTGATACTTATAACCGCTTGAGAACATCTGTTGCAGATCCTGTTGAAGCTGTTCTTCGCACTGGGGTTCAGCGCTTACGGCCGGTGATGCTTACGACCGCTACGACGGTACTTGGGCTGCTGCCCATGATGCTCGGTATCAATATTGATTTTCTAACGCGGGAAGTCACGCAAGGAGCACCTTCAACCCAGTGGTGGACGCAACTCTCAACTTCGATTGTTTTTGGCCTAAGTTTCGCTACATTGTTGACGTTGGTCGTGACGCCTAGCGCTTTAGTACTTCAGGCCAATCTAATGAGTTGGCGCTCAAATTTCCGCCTCGCAACACCCTCCAATCACTAGGACGCTTATTTTGTTTTTACTCGCGCCCAGGTGTCCCTAAGCGAGACTGTACGGTTTAAGACGCTTTCTCGATTTGTGCTTGACGGATCCACACAAAAATATCCCAACCGTTCTAGCTGAATTGGGCGACCTATTTCAGCATCACCTAGGCTGGGTTCTAGTTTGCAGTTGTCAATTGTTTCGCACGAGTTTGGGTTGAGTATCTGCTCTAGTTCAGTATCACTGCCGAACTTGGGGTTAGGGTCTTTAAAAATAGGTTGGTAAAGTCTTACCTGGGCGTTGAGGCTATGTTTTGCTGAGACCCAGTGAATAGTTCCTTTTACTTTCCGCCCATCGGGCGTGTTACCCCCCTTCGTTTCCGGGTCATAGGTACACCGGACTTCGGAAACATTGCCATTTTCATCATGAATAATTGAGGTACAGGTCACGAGATAGGCATATCGGAGACGAACCTCCCGACCCGGAGCCAACCGGAAGAACTTCCCTGGAGGATCTTCCATAAAGTCATCTTGTTCGATAAAGATCTCACGGCAAAAAGGAACTTCTCTAACCCCTAACGAGGGATCGTTTGGGTGGTTTTGTGCCTCGAGAAATTCTTCCTCGTTTTCGGGATAGTTTTCGATCACGACCCGCAAAGGACGCAAAACGCCAAAGGCTCTGGGTGCGGTTGGATTGAGAGCCTCGCGGACACAATTCTCAAGCACGCTTATTTCGACATGTTGCTGATTTCGGGTCACGCCGATGCGACTGCAAAAATCAACAATTGCCTCGGGCGGAAAACCCCGGCGACGCATTCCAGATAATGTTGGCATTCTTGGGTCATCCCATCCAGATACAACTCCTCTTGAGACCAATAGTGTCAGCAGACGCTTGCTGACAACCGTGTATTCAAGAGAGAGTCGCGAGAATTCCGTTTGGTAAGGGCGACTCGGTGGGGAAACATGCTCAAGAACCCAATCGTAAAGCGCACGATTGTCTTCAAACTCGAGAGTGCATAGCGAGTGGGTCACACCTTCAATTGCATCTGACAATGGATGTGTGAAGTCATACATGGGATAAATACACCAAGCATCCCCGGTATTATGATGAGTCTGACGCCGTATGCGATAGAGCGTGGGGTCTCTTAAGTGGAGGTTAGGTGACGCCATATCGATCCGCGCGCGTAATACGCGACTGCCATCTTCGTATTCGCCAGCGCGCATTTTATTAAAGAGTTCGAGATTCTCCTCAGGACTTCGATCTCTGAAAGGACTGTTGGACCCAGGTGAGGTGAGCGTCCCTCGGGTTGTCCGAATTTCATCCGCGCTTAAGTCACAAACATAGGCATTCCCACCTTCAATTAGACCAACAGCAAAATCGAAGAGCTGCGGAAAGTAATCCGAGGCATGTCTCAGACGGTCTTCCCAGTCAAAGCCGAGCCAACGAACATCCTGCTGGATTGACTCGACAAATTCAGGACTCTCTCGGTCGGGATTGGTATCGTCAAAGCGGAGAAAACATGCGCCACCAAATTCTTGGGCAACGCCAAAGTTAAGGCAGATTGATTTGGCATGACCAATATGAAGATAGCCATTAGGCTCAGGGGGAAATCGTGTGGCAATCCCATCTGGATATCGCCCTGCCGCAATATCCTTTGAGATGAGTTGGCGAATAAAATGGGAGGGCGTAACTACGTCTTCAGTCATAGGCTATGACAGGTTGGATTAATCTTTTGAGATACACGTTGGTAACAACAGTTACGGGAGGTCAATCATTTAAGGAGCGCGATAATCCATCGCGCTCCTTGTTATGTTGCTACCAGTTGACAGGAGTTGAGAGGGGTGACGCTTGACTCCCAAAGTAAGCGGAAATGTCATCAATGTCTTTATCGCTCAGTGCCGCTGCAAAACTTTTCATGATGGCGTTGTTTCTAGTGCCGCTTTTATACGAGCTCAGTGCGTGAGAAAGATAGTCAGGATATTGGCCGGCGAGTATCGGATACATCGGCGTAATAGGCTTACTTCCACCCTGACCATGACAAGCAAAGCAGGCTTGCGCTTTAGCAGCGCCTGCTTCTGAATCACCTTTACCACGCTCTACCGTTTCCGATCCAGCAAGGGTATTAAAGTAAGCCGAGATATTGTTGATTTCGATGTCGGTTAGAGAACTGGCCTGCGCTTGCATCGTGGGATGACTTCGCTCACCGGATTGATATGCTTTTAGAGCGACAACAAGATATTGCTCTTGTTGTCCACCCAGTTTGGGCACCCGGAATACGGGATAAGCGTTTCTGATGCCAGGTGCGCCATGACAGCCCATGCAGGTGGCAGCGCTGTCTTTTCCGGCTTTAATATCGCCGGCCGCAAAGGCAGTGCTGGTAGACAAGGATAATGCAAATAAAACAGTAAGGGATGAAAGAAATCTCATCTCGAAGGGTCTCTTAAATGTCTGAAGCCGTAACTCTAGGCAACCCATTCAAAGGTTGCAACATTTTGGACATAGAAATTTTAGATTTCTAGTCAATCTCGACGTTTTAGGGTGATGAAGCGCTCCTGAAGCCCGCTAGGGTGTTCGATGACTTCATTGAGATTGTCTGACCAACTCCATAATGCTTCCGGAAATAGGTCTTGAAGAGCGGTCAGTGATACGTGCCAGGGCGGACCGCCGTCCCGATTTGTTTGCATAAACATGCCAACCAATACGCCGCCGGGGCGCAGCCAGTGATGCAATCTCCTCGCATATTCGGACCATAAGTCAGGGGTTAACGCGCACAGCGCGGTTTGTTCATAAATGACATCAAAAGATTCGTTCGGCTCCCATACAAACAGATCAGTGTCGACTAGGGTTGCGACTAGATTCCGATGACTGAGACGATGTTTAAGATCGTGAATGGCACTGGGCGCAAAATCTACTCCTGTCACGTCGAACCCAAGCGCTGCGAAAGAAACAACTTCATAGCCACGTCCGCAGGCCGGGACCAACACTTTAGATGGCGGTTTAGGTAGCTTTGAAAGCGTTTTTTCAAGTGCTGGACTCGCTTCTCCTCGATCCCAGGCCGTTTTTTTATCGATGTAGCGTTTTTCCCACTTGGCCTGTTGCCTCTTATCTGTTTTTTGAGACATATGAGAATACTAAAAGTTGAAGCATTGCGACGATGATACTACGTGTATCTGTCGTTAAGCGAAGGTGTGACCAATAATGCAAATGAAACAAATCTAAATAAATGCCTAAAATTTAATGTCGATCAGACGATCGGTTGTTTTTCCAAGAGCAGAAGGGGGCTCAAGAAAGAGGGAGCGGTGATATACTGCGAGCCCCGAAAATTGATGATACGGTTCAAAACTTACGTTTCCAAAAGTAAATGGCTGTGCAAATGAGTAAAACTGACGATCTCAGAATCGCAAATATTCAGGCTGTGGCAAACGCTGCCACGATCATGTCTGAGATCCCAATTAGCGATTGGGCCGCACGAGTGGTGGCATCTCATCGTGCCGACATTCATCGCGTGCTGCAGGGAGAAGATGATCGCTTGGTAGTTGTGACGGGTCCATGCTCTATCCATGATCCCAGTGCAGCAATTGACTATGCGCGGCAGTTAGCCCCGTTGGTCGAGCGCCATAAAGAAGATTTGATTGTACTGATGCGGGTTTACTTTGAGAAACCTCGTACGACCGTGGGATGGAAAGGCCTGATCAATGATCCGAACCTGGATGGTTCGTTCGATATCAATAGTGGATTGCGGATCGCGCGCAAGCTGCTTTCCGACATCGCGGAGTTAGGTGTCGCAGCGGGAACTGAATTTCTTGATCTATTATCACCTCAATATATCGCTGATCTCGTGAGCTGGGGTGCGATTGGCGCCCGAACGACAGAAAGTCAGCTTCATCGGGAAATTGCCTCCGGGTTATCTTGCCCTGTGGGTTTTAAAAATGGCACCGATGGTAATTTAAAAATAGCAGTGGACGCTGTTGGCGCCTCAATTCATCCACATCACTTTCTGTCACTGACAAAAGATGGTCGGTCTGCCATATTCTCGACCACAGGGAATGAAGATGGACATGTTATTTTGAGAGGTGGCAAGGAGCCAAATTTTGATGCCCAGGCGGTCGATAAGGCGGGCTCCCTAATGGTCAAGGCAGGGCTTTCCGCTCGATTGATGGTGGATTGTAGTCACGCGAATAGCGGTAAAGATCCCGAACGCCAGCCCAGCGTGGTGGAATCGGTGTGTGAACAGCTCGGTGCGGGCGAAGATCGAGTGATGGGCGTGATGATTGAAAGCCACTTAATCGGCGGACGGCAAGATATTGTCGAGGGTCAGTCGTTAACCTACGGACAAAGTATCACAGATGCTTGTATCGGGTGGGACGCGACTACTCAACTTCTGGAGACCTTGGCTGCGGGCGTGCGATCGAGACGGCAGTTCCACGCCGGATAAGAGATAACCCCCCCGACGTTGTCCGCGACGCGAATACCGTTTTATGCCGTAATTAAAAATACTTGTTTCGCTACTTATTCGAAAGGTGCTACTTTTAATTACAGGTTTTTGAAATGTTCGGCTGAAAAAGCCGGTGACCGTCCGAGTCTCGCAAACAAATATATAGAGATAATTAAATGATTAAACCCCATGGCTCAGAAGTGCTAACCCCTTTGATAGTCGCTGACTCTGTTCGCCGCGAAAATTTATTAGAAGAGGCGAAGACCCTGCCACAGCTGGTTGTAAATTCGGCAGCAGCCGCAAATGCCGTCATGCTCGGCGCGGGTTATTTCACGCCATTGAAAGGGTTCATGAATAAGGCAGATGTCATGAGCGTGTCGGCTGAGATGCGAATGTCGGATGGTCTCTTTTGGCCTGTTCCGGTTGCGAACATCACGACTTCAGATCATTCGGTTAACGTGGGAGATCGCATTGCGCTTCGTGATCCGAATGTCGCGGGTGAGCCTGTGATGGCGATTCAAGAGGTTGAATCAGTCGAGACGCTGTCGCCAGACGAGATTGCACAAATTGCCCTGCATGTTTATGGTACGACCGATTCAGAACACCCCGGGGTTGCAACCTTCAAAGCGTTAGGCGATCAGTTGATTGCAGGCCCGATTGAAGTTTTAAATCTCAGCTATTTCGAAACAGATTTTCCTGAAACTTTCAGAACGGCAGTTCAGATTCGTGAGGAGATTAGCGAGAGGGGGTGGGAAACAGTAGTCGCTTTTCAGACTCGAAATCCAATGCATAGAGCCCATGAGGAACTATGCAAGATGGCTCGTGATGCGGTGAGTGCGGATGGCGTGCTCATCCATATGCTGCTCGGGAAACTTAAACCTGGAGATATCCCGGCTGACATCAGGGATGCGGCGATACGTAAGATGGTTGAACTTTATTTTCCACCCAATTCAGTCATGATTACAGGATATGGATTTGATATGCTCTACGCCGGACCACGGGAGGCCGTTTTACATGCGGTGTTTCGGCAAAATGCAGGGTGCACGCATTTAATTGTAGGCCGAGATCACGCGGGTGTCGGAGATTATTATGGCGCTTTTGATGCCCAAACGATATTTGATAATTCGGTTCCAGATGACGCACTTGAGATCGAAATCTTTTGTGCGGACCATACCGCTTATTCAAAGAAACTCAATCGTGTTGTGATGATGCGCGACGCGCCGGATCATCAGAAGGAAGACTTTGTTCTGCTCTCAGGGACTCGTGTTCGAGAGATGCTGGCGGCAGGAGAGGATCTTCCGCCAGAGTTTGCGCGTCCGGAAGTGGCCCGAATACTGATGGCGCATTATGCCGCGGAAGGTGCGTGAATCTCACGCTTATTTATCGTTAATGACGGGATCCGTCTAAAGATCTTCAAACTGATCGGCAGAAATACTCTCTGCTTCCAGCATCACAGGAATACCGTCGTCTACTCGATATATTCTTAAACGGTTTTGGGTAATTAACCCTTCTTCAAGAGGTTGTGTGACAATTTTTTCGTCGGCGTTAGTGATCTGCCCGGCGGCTATTTTCAGATTGATCGCAGAGAGTTCGTCCGAGGACATGACGACAAGTGACTGTTTGGTGGCGGGGCAGCACAGAATTTCTAGTAATTTTCGATCAATCGGCATGTCGATTCTAGTGAGGTCTCAAGGATCTGAAGTTTGAACGTTCCTTAGTATACTTGGGCTCACTGGTTCACATAAACATTCGGATCGCTTTCTCGATTTTCTAAAACCGATGGCTTCAGGCTCCCAACGTGCTGTAATTACGGCAATTGCTGGTAATGGCATTCTGACAGTGCTCAAGTTCGCTGTAGCCGTGCCGACGCATTCTGCTGCGATGATGAATGAGGCAGTCCATAGCCTCATGGACACGCTTAATCAAATTTTTCTGTTAATTGGCCTGATCCAGGGTAAGCGGGTAGCCGATAACCAGTACGCATTTGGCCACGGCCAAAAAAAATATCTATGGAATCTTTGGAGCGCCATCGGTCTTTTTTCGATCGGATGCGGTTTAGGGCTCGCCCACGCTTGGCATGTCTTTGATCGGGTTGGAGAAAGCCCGACTGAGACGATTCTAAGTATAGGGGGCATCAGTTTTGACGCCATGTGGCTGGGCGGACTCGTGTTAATGCTCGCGCTTCTCATTGAAGGCTATGTTCTAGGTGTTGCTTGGCGCGAGTTCAAGCGGCGCGCTTTTAAAGAAAATCTTTCACCATGGCAGAAATTGTTTCGACCCAGTGATCCAACACTGCTCGCGGTTTTGTTAGAAGACGCTGTTGCGCTAACAGGCGTCATTTTTGCTGCGACTGGTATTTTAATGTCCCGAATCTCGGGAAACATGATCTGGGATGTCGCTTTCTCCATAGTCATTGCGCTGATGCTTGGAGTGACTGCTGTAATACTGGGGGCGCTAAATATGCGCTTACTTCTCGCCGTTCGAGATCCTGATGCAGAAGCCGTATTTGAGGCGATTGCTAAGGCCCATCGCGAGATAGAAAGATATCATGACTTGCGCAGCATTGTGTTAGATGAGAGTCACACAGTACTGGTAGCAGAAGTCGAGTTCAGGGAAGAGGCTATTCTTTCCGGGCTTAGAAATCGAATTGATCAAAACGAGAGCGATATGCTAGCGTCCGTATCCGAGGATCGTAAAGCAGACTCGAATTTGCGCGAATACATTATGGATCGTGCAGCTGTACAAGCGACGCTAGAGCGCTCCGAAGAATTAATTGATGAGCTCGAGATTCAATTAAAGGATCTTTGTCCCCGTGTTTCACATGTGACGATTGAGATTCAGGGAATGGTTAAAAAATTAGATGACCAGATTTCTACCGATTTCACTGTAAAAGGAAAAAAATGAAAAATCTTAAAAGTGTTCCAGTGCTTTTAGCCACTTTACTGGTTTCCGTAAACGCGGTTGCAGAGGTGGGAAAACCACAAACGAACCAAGATCAATTTAGTTATGCAATTGGATATCAGATTGGCAGTCAAATTGCGCAACAGCTTAAATCCGAAGGACTTGATGTGAATCCAGCGTTTTTGGCGAAAGCGCTTGAGGATGTTATTGCAGGAAATGAGCCCGCACTGACGATCGACGAAATGAACGCGGCAATATCATCCGCACAACAACAAGCCCAGGAGCAAACTATGGTAAATGCGCAGCTTGCAGTAGAAGCCGGCGAGACTTTTCGAAATCAGTATGCTGAGCAGGATGGCGTAATGCGTACCGATAGTGGCATGCTGTATCGAATTCTTGATGAGGGCTCGGGCGAGAAACCTGCTGCTAGCGATACGGTTGTTGTGCACTATCGTGGAACGCTGATCAATGGCGCAGAATTTGATAGTTCGATCAAGCGAAATCAACCCGCCACTTTTGGTTTGAACAGCATTATTCCAGGGTGGCAGGAAATTCTACAGTTGATGCCTGAGGGATCCCGTTGGGAAGTTGTGATCCCCCCGGCGCTTGCTTACGGCAGTACCGGTGCGGGCGGGATGATTGGTCCGGAGGAAACTCTGATATTCGAAATTGAGCTAATCGAAATTAAATAACACCGAGAGGTTATTGGCGTTCAAATTTGTTAAGTTTGCGCCGTTGGGGATCGACAGATTGGATTCGGCAACGCCACGGCGCAGACGTCAGAAACGTTAAAACGGGCGCCCATTAAGGTTTTTTTCGAATATTTGTGTTCCGGAATTTCTTGTGCAATATTGAGTTAGTTGTAAAAATAAAAACTCACTGGCTTTCGGTTAGAAATCGAGGGTCAGATGAGTTTAAAACTCAAAAGTTAACCAAGAGGAGGTAACCCATGAGAGCTAACCTTTCTGTACTGGGCCTAGTGGCTGGTGCCACAATGCTGCTTCCTGGAGCGGCGTCTGCTGCGTGTGAATCGATCACACTTGGCGCGGCGATATCACTCACCGGTAAATATGCGACCAACGGCATCCATACTCAAAATGGATACGAATTTGCGATTCAAAAAATAAAGGACGCAGGTGGCATAAAGGTAGATGGAAAGTGCTACAACTTTGATGTCATCTACTATGATGATGAGTCAAAGGGAGATCGAGCTGCAACACTCGCAGAGCGATTGATTAATCAGGATAAAGTGCAGTACATGCTGGGCCCTTACTCGTCGGGCATGACAAAAGCGATCGCCCCGGTTACTGAAAAATACAAAATCCCGATGATCGAAGCTGAGGGCGCTTCTCGGTCATTATTTAACAAGGGATATAAATATCTATTTGCGGTCCTGTCGACATCGGAGCAATACCTTGCGTCTGCCATTGCGCTGGCGGCCGAAAAAGCAATTGCGTCTGGCAAAGATCCGTCTTCAGTCAAAGTTGCTGTTGCGGTTGAGAACGATCCATTTTCATTGGACATCCGGGCCGGTGTGCTCGAAGATGCGAAACGATTTGGAATGAAAGCGGTCATTGACGAAAAATTGCCCAGGGATCTTGCTGATATGAGTGCAATTTTGACAAAGGTTAAATTGCTTAAACCCGATGTGCTGCTTGTGAGTGGACATTCGAAGGGTGCCGCAACTGCGGTGCGGCAAATCGATGAACAGAACGTTAAGGTGTCGATGATCGGCATTACGCACTGTGAAGCCGCTGATGTGACGGGTAAGTTTGGAGCCGCTGCCAATGACATTCTTTGTCCGACGCAGTGGGCAGAAACGCTCACCTACGAGGATCCGATCTTCGGCACAGCAGAAAACTTCAATTCGGAAGTCAAAGCAAAATATGACGCCTATGCAAATCGGGCTGTTCCATATCAGTTGGCGCAGGCATCAGCGGCGATATACGTTTTTAAAGATGCTTTTGAGAGAGCCGGATCTTTGGATAAAGAGGCTGTCCGAGACGCCATCGCAGCGACCGATCTGAAAACATTCTACGGTAACGTTAAGTTTTCGGATGCAGGCAATAATATTGCTAAACCGATGGTTTTGCGCCAAATCCAGGATGGAAAATACAACGTTGTGGCGCCGTCGGATTTTGCTTCCCATCAGGTAAATTGGCCAAGGGGCTGATTAATCGATCTTAATAAACTGTAGTTGATTTCAGCCGATCACGCGGGTAAGGATTTCCCTACTTCGCGTGATCGGAATCTCATCGTCAATTACGAAATTCACTCTGGTTTTGAATAGAGTGTCAACGATAAAACGCTCGGTTGCGGTTATTCATGGAACAGTTTGTCTCTAACTTTGGTCTTCTTCTAGAGTTTCCGGTTGTTAATCTCAAGATTGTGCTTGACGGCATAATGATTGGCGCGTTGTTTGCGCTTGCTGCTTATGGGCTTGCGCTTGTGTGGGGTGTTATGAATGTTAAAAATCTCGCACAGGGGGATTTTGTGATCGGCGGCGGGTATATCTGCTGGTGGCTTACACAGATGGGGGTGCCAGCATTGATCGGAGTGCCAGTTGCTTTTATTTTAATGGCAGGCATTGGATGGATAATCTATATCCTGATTATTCGCCCTATATTAGATCGTGATCTGTTCACTACCTTGCTTGCGACGTTTGGCCTTGCAATTATTATGGCCCAGTTGCTGAATTTATTATTTGGATCAGACACGCAGAGCGTCGATTTGGGATACGACACTTTATATTTTGTGGATGGATTTATTGATGTGCCGATCGCCAAGTTGTTGGGGGTTTTAATGGCGGGCGTGCTTGCGCTTGGCGTTATCTTGTTTATGAAATTCAGTCGGATGGGGCAAGCTATTCGAGCAACGGCCCAAGATGCGCGGGCGGCCCGCGTGCTCGGCATTAATACGGATAAGGTCTACGCTTTCACCTGGTCCTTGAATGCAGCAATTTGTGGTGCCGCTGGGGCAATCATTGTGATGGTTTGGGTGATTCAGCCATTTTATGGAATCACACACTCTGTCCGAGCGTTTGTCATCGTGACGGCTGCCGGTTTAGGTAATCTGCCTGGCGTCATCGCAGCTGGTCTTGGTATTGGCGTGCTTGAGCAGTATGGCGCTCATATTTTTGGCATTGGGTATCAGCAGGCGATCGCGGTGATTCTGCTATTGCTCGTGCTAATTTATCGTCTCAGTCAGCAGCGGCGAGTTCGTCAGAGCCTGCGTTAGAAGGGCGAGACCGAAACGAAAATGTCAAAAAAATTCTATCTTTACAGCGTCCTAATTGCCTTCATCGTTGTTGCGCCGTTCGTATTTCCTGATTTTAAAACTCAGCTTGCAACCGTGTGGTTGATGATCATTGTCGCCCTGACTTGGGATATGACGGGCGGTCAGATGGGCTATAACTCTTTAGGGAATATCACGTTCTATGGTACTGGGATGTACGTCGCCGCAGTTGTTACGATTGCTCTTGTTTACGATGTGGGTGAGTACAACAATGCTTTCGGTGGTGGCATTTATGCCTTTACAAGCCAACAATATTTTTTGGGCTTAATCCTGGGCACGGTAGCGGCCGGTTTGTTTTGCTCCTTAATCGCAGTCATTATTGGTTTCATCACTTTTGGATTACGAGGCCCCTATTTTGCAATTGGCACGCTGGGCGTGGCCATTGCGGCGGGTGAACTGGTGTCCAACTGGGATTGGGTTGGAGGCGGTCAAGGCATTGCCTTGCCAGTCTTTCCGGGCGATTATGACGTTGGCAAAGTGATGTTTTATTTCCTTTTTGCTGGAACGGGCGTGATTTTATTTGTCTTTGCGAAGTGGCTTTATTCAACCCGCTTTGGGGCTGCGATTAATGCCATTCGAGATGACGAAGAAAAAGCAGAAGCGATGGGGATTCACACCCTTCAGTATAAGTTGGCGGCCTGGGCGATTGCTGCATTTTTTGTCGGGGTTGCGGGCGCAATTTCAGCTTTTCAACTGATTCATTTTGAGCCGCTCGAAACTGCCTACCAGACTATTAATTTAGGTATCTTTATGGTTGTTTGCGTCCTTTTGGGTGGGGCAGGAACACTATGGGGGCCTGTGGTTGGCGCAATATTGTTTCATGTTTTCAAAGAAGTCACTTGGAACTATTTGTTGGGATGGCAATGGGTCGCATTGGGCGCGCTGATCGTTGTGACGGTTGTTTATTTTCAGGGAGGTGTTGTGGGGTGGGTAATGGACAAGTATCCGCATTGGTTTGGGTTATCGCGCGTCGCTGAAGACGTCGCTGAGGATGAGCAGTCGTGACATCGATCCTAGACGTGACAAATGTCAGTAAATCTTACGGCGGAGTCGCTGCAAACACCGATATTTCTCTTTCAGTAAAAAAAGGCGCAATTACAGGGTTAATTGGGCCAAACGGATCAGGAAAGACAACTTTATTTAACTCAATTGTTGGCTACCATCCGATCGACTCTGGCAGTATTCGATTTGAGGGGTTGGAAATCTCAAAAATGCCGGTGCAAAAAATTGCTCGATTGGGTTTACTGCGAACGTTTCAGCAAACCCGGATATATGGGCAGATGAATGGTATCGATAACATGTTGATATCGTTGCCGCATCGGAAGATGCGCTTTGTAGATGCTTTCAGTAGAAACGGTTCGGAGGAGCATGAACGTGCCGAATCGTTACTCGAGTTTGTTGGTTTATATGAAAAACGTTTTTTGCGAGCGGGCTCACTCTCTTTTGGGCAGCAGAAATTACTTGAATTCGCGATGGCACTGATGAACGAGCCGACGGGACTTCTTTTGGATGAGCCTACCGCCGGTATCAATCCCACCCTAATCAATGGACTGATCGATCGCCTGCGCAGGGCAAACGAGGAGTTCGGGATTACATTATTTGTCATTGAGCACAATATGAGAGTCATTATGAATATGGCCGAACATATTTACTGCCTGGCACATGGCCAACTTCTTGCAGAGGGGACGCCATCAGAGATTCAAAACGATCAGCGAGTGATCGATGCCTATCTTGGCGCACACTGATGACTGAAAAGTCAAAAGAGCGCATAAAAGGCTACGGCGCAGGAAATGTTGAAACGGTTATTTCTGTTGACGAAGTCGTTCGTCGAACAGCCGCAATTGCGGAAGAGATTAGTCTCGATCAGTTGGATAACCTTGCGGACGGTAAGCCCTATGTTTCCCTTGAAAATTTGGAAGCGGGTTACGGGCAAATGCGGATACTCCATGGCATTAACTTGCGGGTTGCGCGTAAGCAGTCTTTATGCCTCATTGGTCCAAATGGCGCGGGGAAGTCAACCGTACTCCACGCAATCTTCGGTTTTAATAATATTTTCTCCGGCAATATATTGATTGGAGAGGGCGAATCACAGCTCGACGTCACGTCCCTAACACCAAGCGAGAAGCTCGCGAAGGCCGGTATCGCTTACATTCTCCAAGATAAGTCGATTTTCCCCGGAATGACGGTAGAGGAAAATTTATGGATGGGCGGGTTTCTAAAGAATCAGGCCGCCGAGTCGAAGGCAGCAGCAGAGAGGGTTTTTGATAAATATCCGCAACTGGCTGCTCGTCGACGACATCAGGCGAAGGTGCTTTCGGGAGGCGAACGTCGATTGCTTGAGATATCTCGGGCGTTGGTCATGAATCCGGATGTCTTGCTGGTCGATGAACCATCGATTGGGCTTGAGCCAAAGTTCATTGATATGGTGTTCGAAATTCTGAATGACCTTCAGCATAATGAAGGCAAAACCATCATTATGGTAGAGCAGAATGCCAAAAAAGGTCTTGAGTTCGCCGATATTGGATATGTCATGGTCTCTGGAAAGATCGCCATTGCGGGAAAGGGTAGCGATCTTCTTGAGAATCCAAAAGTGGGCGAATTGTTTCTCGGCGGGTAACCTGCTTTTCCAGTCTCTATTAGTGGCAAGTGCCACTAATCGTATATTTGGCAATTTGTAACTCAAATTCCCCGTAGTGTTCGAGCGGACCATAAGTAAGAAAATGTGCAATACATAAGTAAATGCTTCTGACCTCGACGACGAAAAATCGCTGCCGCCATTTGTTTTTGAAAAAACTCGCGATTGGTCGAGAGTTTCGAGTGCGATCATCGTAAAATACTGATCGAAAAATTCCAGATTCAAAAAGTCAGACGGGAGGAAGTTTGAAAATTCTTTTTGCAGATAAGTTTCCACAGGATGGTGTAGATCAACTTCATGAGTTGGGCCATGAGTGCGATTTACAGCCTGATCTTGTGGGTGAGACCCTTCCTGCCGCGATTGGCGAGAGCGAGATTTTGGTTGTTCGAAGTACCAAAGTATCCGCGGATGCGATCCGGTCCGGAGAATCCCTACGGCTAATCATTCGGGCCGGTGCAGGCACGAACACGATAGATAAGGCGTTCGCGGCGAGCCGTTCGATTCCTGTCTGTAACGTACCCGGTAAAAATGCTGCCGCGGTTGCGGAATTAGCAATGGGATTGATGATTTCGATCGATAGACGAATTCATGAAAACGTGATCGATATTCGGGCGGGTCATTGGAAAAAGAAAAAATACGCCGCCGCAAAGGGGTTGATGGGGCAAAAGCTTGGAATTATCGGGGTCGGTGCGATCGGATTATCACTGGCTGAGCGCGCTCGCGCTTTCGGGATTCAGGTCATGGTTGTCGATAAACCCTCTCGAAGTGCTGAATCAAAAGCCACTTTGTCAGATCTCGGGATTGAAGCCGTCGGATCTTTGCCCGAGCTACTACGGACGGCAGATATTGTCAGTGTTCATGTTCCTAGCGCGCCAGAGACGAAGGGCATGATCAATGCTGAGTTTTTATCGGATATGAAACCGGGCGCTGTATTAATTAATACCTCTCGCGGTGATGTGGTTGACGAGTCCGCGTTATTGAGCGCGATGGATGAAAAAGGAATTCGGGCGGGGCTTGATGTTTATGCTGATGAACCTGCAGTCAGTGAGGGCGAGTTTTTGTCCGCGCTCGCGAGTCATCCCAACACTTGCGGTACTCATCATATTGGGGCCTCAACTGAGCAAGCACAATCTGCAGTGTCAGAAGGTGTACTACAGATAATTAATTCGTTTAGTGAGGGAAGAATTCTTCACTGTGTGAATGATCAAGCTTAAAAAAAATTGGAGAAGTCAATGAGTCAAAGAGTGCACAACTTTAGTGCGGGCCCTTGCACCTTACCGCTTTCAGTTCTTGAGGAAGGTCAAGCCGAGTTCGTCAACTACCACGATTCCGGAATGTCCCTGATCGAGATGAGCCATCGGGGCAAGCATTTTGTCTCGATTCATGATGAAGCCGTCGATTTGGTTCGATCAGTCTATGGCGTGCCTGATGAATTCGACGTGCTCTTTTTACAGGGTGGAGCGACATTGCAGTTCGCGATGGTGCCCATGAACCTGTTGGGAGCAGGTAGGAAAGGGGGTTACGTCAATTCAGGAACTTGGGCGAAAGGTGCGTTGACCGATGCCGGCTTTTACGGCGAGGCATATTCGGCATGGGACGGCTCTGCATGTGGCTTTTCTAGGATGCCCTCTTCAAATGAGATTGAAATTAAGCCAGATACTCGTTACCTCCATATCACATCAAATGAGACGATCGGCGGGGTTCGATTCGCGGACTGGCCCGAAGTAGATGTGCCGATGATCGGAGATATGTCTTCTGACTATATGTCGCGGCGAATTCCATGGGAGCGGTTTGATTTGGTGTATGGCGGCGCTCAAAAGAACTTGGGTCCGGCGGGTATGGCGATGGTCATCATTCGTAAATCCGTTGCGCAGGACTGTAATCAGGACATTGGCCGTTATTTACGATATGACATTCAAGCCGATAAAGGTTCGATGTTCAATACGCCCCCGGTATTTCCAATTTACATGGTTGGCAAGGTCTTGAAATGGATGCGTGACGTCGGAGGCATAGATGTCATTGAGCGCATGGCAAATGAGAAGGCGGCGGATCTTTATCAGGCCATTGATAGTAGTGAAGGGTTTTATCGCTGCCCTGTGGAGGAAGCCTCTCGCTCAGTGATGAATGTTGTTTTTAGATTGCCGAGTGAAGATCTGGAAAAAACCTTCATAACTGAAGCGAGCGAAGCCGGTCTTTTAAATTTAAAAGGGCATCGTAGCGTGGGAGGAATTAGGGCGAGTATTTATAACGCGATGCCTGCAGATGGTGTGAGAGCGCTGACTGACTTCATGGCAGCTTTTAGATCAAGTCATTCTTAGTCGATAGGCATTTAGGAAATGACTGAAATACATGCGTTCAAACCTTATTTGGTGTCGGCTACGGCCGCCACAACTGTTGTCAGTCCTGCTTATGATTCAATGAGTTCGTCTGAAAGACTGAGCTATCGACAGGCCTATCCTCAAAATTATATTAACGTGATGCGGACGACCGATGATTTCCCTGAAGGCGAGCGCCCTTCGGAATCCCGGATTACTGCCGAAAACATCGAGGCACTACAAAAGTTACGCGACAGCGGGGCTTTCACCTTATGTAAAGAAGAAGGCGTGTTTGTCTATCAAGTGGAAATTGACGGCCACAGACAAACGGGAATTGTTGCCGAAATTCCGATCCAAGAATATGAGACTGGTGTCGTCAGAAAGCATGAAGAGACTCGCAAAGAGCATGAGTTGCGTCTTGTGAGTTACTTGACCGATGTTGGAGCAAGTTCAAGCCCTGTCTGCCTGGCTTATAAAAGCCAAGTCGATATCGATAGCGTGGTGGATAAAGTGTTCTCAGACGAGCCGTTACTCGATTTTGATTTGCCGGACGGTCTTCGCCAAAAACTTTGGCAGATCACAGATGCTGAAACACTTGCACAACTAAGAGAGGGCTTTGGCAATGTTTCTGCAACCTATTTGACAGATGGACATCATCGGGCCGCATCAACACTGCGGTATGCAGCAGGCTGTCACGAAAAGGGCAAGGGCAATGGACCGTGGGATTATTTACTGGTTGTAATGTTTCCTGCTGAGCAGCTTCGGGTTCTGCCATTTAATCGTTGTGTTCGAGATCTGGGTTCGATTACCGAGGAGCAATTACTAGATCAAATCAAAACCCATTTCTTGGTGGAGCCGGTACCCGCAACGGAGTCGTCACTTCCTCAGCGTCGGGGAGAATTCTTGATGCTGGTAGATGACCATGCTTATCGTTTAACTCGACAAACTGACCCCAAAAGTTCATCCCCCGTTAAGAATCTGGATGTCAGTTTTCTCCAAGACTATCTCCTGTCACCTATTCTCGGTATTCAAGATGCGAGAGGAGATCCCCGGCTTGATTATGTGACGGGCGACTCGGGTCTTGCGGGTTTAATTCAGCGGTCGCGGCAGGGATGGCGCCTTGGCTTTGCCTGCTATCCAACCTCTATGGAAGAGTTGATGGCCGTTGCCGATGCCGGAGAGGTTATGCCGCCGAAGTCAACCTGCTTTGATCCTAAGCCTCGATCTGGACTTTTTCTTAAGATGTCCTGATCACTCACTTCCAACTGATAGCGAGTCAATTTTTTGACTTGGCTGTCGGGTGGGTCTTGCGGTTCCACTGCGATTTGAAGTCAGTTGACGGTCTGTTATGTTTGGTGCGCGGACGCCCGAGACTGCCATTTTTAGGAGACAGATGTCGCCCCTCGATGACGCTGTGTCGCCAGTGAAACACTATCTTTCAACTTCAAAATTAGAATTGATGGCTTCGATAATGTTTTTTTAGACATAGGAAACGGCCTCTATGAGTGATGACCAGTCTGACGACCTTGATCTGAGCACCCTATCTGACGAAGAGCTGGTGGAGCAGATGCATGATGATCTTTATGATGGGTTAAAAGAGGAAATTGTAGAAGGTACTAACATCCTCCTGGGCCGAGGATGGGGTCCAGATAAGGTGTTATCGGACGCACTTGTTGAAGGTATGCGGATCGTCGGGATTGATTTTCGAGATGGCATTCTTTTCGTACCTGAAGTACTGATGGCGGCGAATGCAATGAAGGGCGGAATGGCGATTCTTCGGCCGCTGCTAGCCGAGACGGGGGCTGAATCAATCGGAACGGTCGTGCTCGGCACAGTGAAAGGTGATATTCACGATATTGGTAAAAATCTCGTGGGAATGATGCTTGAGGGCGCTGGATTCGAAGTATTTGATCTGGGCATTAATAACCCGGTCGAGAATTATCTAGAGGCAATTGAAAAACATAAGCCTGATATCGTTGGTATGTCTGCGCTTCTAACGACGACTATGCCCTATATGAAAGTCGTTATCGACACGATGGTTGAGCAAGGCATTAGAGAGGATTTCATCGTGTTGGTCGGAGGCGCGCCCCTCAATGAGGAATTTGGTACCGCAATCGGTGCCGATGCGTATTGCCGCGATGCTGCGGTGGCGGTCGAGACAGCGAAGCAGTTGGTAGCTGACCGACGGGCTGCGCGCGCGTAGGTGTTATTACGCCGGATCGATACGTTTTTATTGAAAGGGCTTGACTCCCCCGGGATCAAGTTCCTTTCGACCGACTATCACGAATACTAGCGCGTTTATGACCTCGCCAGCGAGTTCAGCATCGAGCTTGGTGATTGCATGTGGCGCATTGGCTCATGAAATCACTAGCCTTAAGCGAATGAGCGGGTGGGATCATCTCGTCGTGACGTGTCTGCCAGCCAGTCTTCACAATCGACCCGAGCAAATTGCAATTAAGGTCAAACAAAAAATTGACGAGTCTCGTGATAAGTATCGATCTATATTTGTGGCTTATGCAGATTGCGGGACGGGTGGGATGCTGGATAGCGTGCTTGAGAAAGAAGGCATTGAACGACTGCCGGGCGCACATTGCTATGAATTCTTCATGGGCTCTGATCAATTCGCGAAATGTTCTGACCGAGAACCTGGAACTTTTTATTTAACTGACTTCTTAGCGCAGCATTTCGAACGACTTATCATGGTTGAGTTGGGAATTCGCGATCATCCTGAGTTGCTTGAAATGTATTTTTCGAATTACACCAAACTGATTTACCTATCTCAATCAGATACGCCACGTTTTCTGGCAATGGCCCGTGCCGCGGCGGACACACTTGGACTTGAGTTTGAGCACGTGGTAACGGGCTACGGTGAGTTAAGAGTGGGGCTGTCGGCGTTTGCGTCCGATTGCGTGGTCAGCTAGATCTTTATTCGACAAAACAAGGGTTAAAAGGTCTCGAAGGATGGAGTCAAGGTCTTTTAAAAATGATGCAAGGGAGATTTAAAAGTGGCTAAGTTAATCACTGTTTTTTGGCGCGATATACCCTCTCAGGTAATGAGCCGCAAGGGACGAGAGACAAGTAAGATTTTATTAAGTGAGCGATTTCAGGACGCGATTGATCGAGCGGCGATGCGCGCAGGGAAAGGGTCCTCGGATGCTTATATGAGTGAGTGGCGAAGAGATACAGTGCCGTGTGATGAAGATGATCTTGAAGCGGTGGTGAAGGCTCGTGCTGACGAACTTGAGGCCGCTTTCTCTGATGAAGATCTCTTGGCGTTAGTTCGCGCTAAAGGCGTCAAAGACGTCTAGCATTGAGTTAACCGAGATAGCATAGAAAAAGCACCATGTATCGAATGAGACAATGGTCAGTGCGAAACGCTCGGATGCTCGAGTGGCTTTACAGGCGTGTTGAAGGGGTGTTAACGCTTTTGCACCCTCTTTGGCTTTGGGCGGGTTATAACCGAATTGAAAAGCCTGTTCGCAGTGTTGAGCGACTTATTAAAAGTGCGATGTTCGATTGTCATATGTGTGGAAGTTGTGTTTTGAGCGAGACTGGAATGTCTTGCCCAATGAATTGTCCAAAAGAGTTGCGCAACGGTCCTTGTGGCGGCGTCCGCGAGCACGGATATTGCGAAGTCAAGCCTGAGATGCGCTGTGTTTGGGTGGATGCCTGGGAGGGGTCTCAAAAGATGCGCGGGGGGGCTAGCATTCAGCATGTCCAGCCGCCGCTTGCTAACGAGAATCGGGGCCGATCGTCGTGGTTGAGTGAAGTGCGAAAAAAACGTGATGAAAATTTTTTGTTAGGTGTCAAAAACCCGAGTCAAGATGCTAACTGAGCAGATAGGGAGCGAAGGGCAACCGTTACCGATGCTCGAAGGCCATGATTCTCCAGGTCGGCTTGAACGCTTGCTGCGCGCAGGAAAGTTTGCCGTAACAGCAGAAATCGCCCCACCGGACTCCGCTGCGCCAGAAGAAGTCTATGAGCGAGCTCGTATTTTCGACGGACATGTTGATGCGATAAACGCCACGGACGGATCGGGTGCGAACTGTCACATGTCGAGCGTAGGCGTGTGTTCATTGTTAACCCGCCAAGGCTATGCGATGGTGATGCAGGTATCTTGTCGAGACAGAAACCGCATCGCCATTCAGGGAGATGTATTGGGTGCCGCTGCGATGGGTGTGGCGAATATTCTTTGCTTAACGGGTGACGGGGTGCAAGCAGGAGACCAGCCGAGTGCCAAGCCGGTCTTTGATCTTGACTGTATGAGTCTGCTGGAAATGGTGACTTCAATGCGGGATCAGAGCCAGTTTTTAAGCGGTCGCCGGCTGAGTAGTCCGCCCAGAGTATTTCTGGGTGCCGCGGCTAATCCTTTCGGCCCACCGCTTGATTATCGACCCCTCCGTCTTCAAAAAAAGATAGCTGCGGGTGCGCAATTTATTCAAACGCAATACTGTTTTGACATTGATCGCTTTCGGACCTACATGAATCGGGTGAGGGAGATGGGGCTTACAGAACGTTGCTATATTTTGGTCGGGGTAGGGCCCATGCCTTCTGCTAAAACCGCCGCATGGATTCGGGACAACGTTCCAGGGGTACACATTCCGGATCAAATTATTCGCAGATTATTGTGCGCCAAAAACCAGAGAGAGGAAGGTGTAAAGATTTGTATTGAGATGATTCAGGCAGTTCGAGAGATTCAAGGCGTTAGCGGGGTGCACATTATGGCCTATCGCCAAGAGGAGCGAGTACCTGAAATTGTGACCGAGGCCGGGATACTGGAAGGCAGATCACCCTGGTATCCGGGAATAAAAACAGACCATATTTAATGAGGATCAGTGAGTGACAGTTACCGTCGTAAGTTCAGCAACTAAAGAGGTTCGAATTGGGTTTGATGAGCCGTTCTGTGTTATCGGTGAGCGAATCAATCCGACCGGTAGGAAAATCCTGGCGGATGAAATGAAAGCCGGCGATTATAGTCGTGTTCAGGCAGACGCTTTAGCGCAGGTCGCTGCTGGAGCAAATATGCTGGATGTCAACGCGGGCATTCCACTTGCTGACGAGCCTGCCATTCTGGCGGACTGTGTAAAACTGGTGCAGTCCCTAACAGATGTGCCACTGTCGATCGACTCTTCAATTGTTGCGGCGCTTGAATCAGGTTTGGAAGTCTATCAAGGAAAAGCGCTCGTTAACTCGGTGACTGGAGAGGAGGAGCGTCTGGAGCAGGTATTGCCGTTGGTTAAGAAGTATGGCGCTGCCGTAGTCGCGATTTCTAACGATGAAACCGGAATCTCTGAGGATCCTAATGTCAGGTTTGAGGTTGCAAAGCGAATTGTGGAAAGAGCCGCAGACCATGGAATTCCCGCCTCTGACATTGTCGTTGATCCTCTAGTGATGCCCATTGGCGCGCTCAATGATGCCGGCAGGCAGGTGATGCATATCCTGACTCGCCTTCGAGACGAATTAAAAGTAAATAGCACTTGCGGCGCTTCAAATGTGAGCTTTGGCTTGCCAAATCGAAATGGATTGAATGCCGCTTTTTTGACAATGGCAATTGGAGCGGGAATGACTTCAGCGATAACCAGTCCATTGCATGTCGAGGTGATGCAGGCAGTGATGGGTGCAGATGTCATGATGGGCCATGATCCGGACTGCCTTCGCTGGATTGCGCGTTTTAGGGAGGCCCCCGCTGACGGCCAAGTGAGTGCACGAGACAGCAGTCGTGGGAGTCGACGTCGGGCTCGGAATGGCTGAACTAGAAACCGTTGGCGCTTGTTTGTGTGGAGCCGTTCGCTTCACGATTCGAGGACCGCTTAGGGATGTTTTAGCTTGCCATTGTGGCCAATGCCGTAAATCAAGCGGGCATTTTTGGGCGGCCACAGCGGCACCTCGTGACGCGTTCACCTTTCAGTTGGATGACGGTTTGACCTGGTTCCAGTCCTCCCAAGAGGTTAAGCGGGGTTTTTGTTGTCATTGCGGGTCCAGTCTCTTCTGGAGCCACAGTGGCAAAGATACGCTTTCGGTCTCCGCAGGGGCTCTTGAGAAGCCCACCAATCTTATTTTTGGGGGGCACATTTTTTGCGATGATGCTTCCGATTATTACCAGGTTGATGTCGGTGAGGGTGTTTTTGAAACAACATCGGCAGGCCGTGCAGGTTGTTAGGGGAATGAAAAAACATGAAAGATGATGTGATGGTTGTATTTACGCCCTCTGGACGCAGAGGCCGAGTGCCATCTGGTACTACTGTTCTTCAAGCCGCACGCGATTTGGGTGTCGATCTAGATTCTGTATGTGGTGGAAGAGCGATTTGTGGACGTTGTCAGGTTACCTTGAGCGAAGGGTCTTTCCCAAAACACGGCATTGAATCCCGATCCGAAAATCTTTCTGATTTTGGCGCAAACGAGGTTTCATTCGATCAGGCTGAGGGTTTAAAGAAAGGACGAAGGCTGGGGTGCTCGGCTCGCTTGTTGGGTGACGCGGTTATCGACGTGCCACCTGAAAGTCAGGTTCACCGACAGGTTGTCAGAAAACGAACTGAAGTACATGATTTGGCAGTCAATCCGCTTGTTCGTTTGTATGTTGTTGAGGTTTCTGAGCCTAGCATGCATGAGCCGGTCTCCGATTTACATCGACTATTTGAGGAGCTCGAGTTCGAGTGGGGACTGACCGATCTGACATGCGACGGTCATGTACTTAAAGTGTTGCAACCCATCATGCGAAAGGGGAATTGGCAGGTTACTGTCGCGATCTATCAGGATAAAGAGATCATTGCCGTTTGGCCCGGTCTTCATCAGCGGTTACTTGGACTTGCAGTGGATATTGGATCGACGACAATTGCCGCTCATCTTGTTGATCTCACAAGCGGAGAAGCGCTTGCTTCTGCGGGCCGCATGAATCCTCAGATTCGATTTGGGGAAGATCTCATGAGTCGAGTTTCTTACGTGATGATGCAGCCCGGCAGTGAGGATGAGATGTGCTCGGCAGTTCGCGAAGCGGTTGCTGGACTGGTTGATGAAGTTTGCGAGGAGGCAAATGAGTTAGCTAACGATATCCTTGATTGCGCGTTCGTTGGAAATCCCATCATGCATCATTTGTTCCTGGGCATTTCTCCCCTTGAATTGGGCGGTGCTCCTTTTGCACTCGCAACTGATGGCGCGGTCAAAATGACGGCTAAAGAGGTTGGTCTGGAGTTGAACCCGGGCGCCCGCTGCTATGTGTTGCCATGTATTGCCGGTCATGTGGGTGCAGATTGTGCAGCCGTTGTCTTATCGGAAGCCCCGTATCTTCGAGAGGAGATGTCATTGCTTGTCGATGTAGGCACAAACGCGGAGATCGTGCTTGGAAACCGAGATCGATTACTCTCAGCCAGTAGTCCGACGGGCCCCGCTTTTGAAGGCGCGCAAATAAGTTCAGGACAACGCGCGGCACCTGGGGCAATTGAGCGGGTCAGGATTGACCCTGAAACGCTTGAGCCTCGCTTTAAGGTTATTGGTGGAGATCTATGGTCCAATGACCCAAGTTTTGAAAGTCAGTTGGGCGCTGGCGCGATCACTGGCATATGCGGATCTGGAATTATCGAGGTCTTAGGGGAGATGTATCTTTCTGGCATCATTAACACCGATGGCGTTATCGATGGAGAGTTAATTAATCGTTCTGATCGAATTGTTGAGGATGGCCGTACGTTCTCGTATGTTTTGCACGCGGGGGCCGTGACAATCACGATTACTCAAAATGATGTTCGCGCGATTCAGCTTGCAAAAGCAGCGCTTTATGCCGGTGTTCGACTGCTGATGGACAAGCTTAACGTGGATAAGATTGATCGCATTCGTCTCGCTGGAGCCTTTGGTTCACATATTGATGTTAAATATGCAATGGTACTGGGTTTGATTCCCGATTGCGCGATTGAGAATGTGACGTCAGCAGGTAATGCAGCGGGAAGCGGTGCGCATATTGCGTTAGTGGACTCCAATGCTCGGCTCGAGATCGAGAGAGAGGTTCGACGCATTGAAAAAATTGAGACTGCAGTTGAGAGTCGGTTTCAGGAGCATTTCATCGAGGCAATGGCTATTCCCCACAAAACGGCTAGTTATCCCGAGCTTTCCAAAGTCGTGTCATGGCCGGCTCGGTCCGAATCAAAGGAGTCGGTGCCGTCAACTGGACGCCGTCGAAGACGCCGTTAATGAACTCAGTGAGCACTCTAGAATCGATTTGACTGACTACCTCTAATTAGTAGAGCAGACGCCTATGGACAAGATCGCAGCGTTACGACATGCGCCGATGTTTGCCGCCCTGAGCGACGATAGTATTCAGGCGCTGGCGGAGACAGCACGGGTTGCTGAGGTTCAACGCGGCGAGATCGTTGTCCAGCAGGACTCAAATAATGATTCGCTTTATGTCATGCTTAGCGGGGAAGTTCGGGTGTTTCGATCCGAAGCGTCGGGGAAGGAAATGGTGTTGTCTCGCGAAGGACCGGGCGCAATTTTTGGAGAAATCTCGGTAATTGATCTGGATGTGCGCTCAGCTTCCGTAGTTGCCGTTGAAAAAACAAAGATGCTGGTTATTAATGGCTCGACTTTTCGAAAGTTGCTTGAACAAAATTCAGCTTTTTCAATGTCGATCCTGGTTTCGCTCGCCCATCGGGTCCGCAAACTGACGGATGCCGCACACGGTCTAGCGCTTCGTAGTGCGTATCGACGGATGTCCGCGAAACTCTATGAAGAGGCCGAATTACAGGATGAACATTGGATTGTCAAAAAGCGTATGACGCATCAATTAATGGCGGACATGATTGGATGCTCTAGAGAAATGGTCAGTCGAATGATGAGCGACCTGTTGAGGGGCGGATATATTCGAGTCGAGGGACGACATTGGATTATCGTAAAAAAATTGCCAGCGGATTATTAGCATTTGGGGCTGACCCAAAGCAACTAAAAATATCAGTAACGCGGCACCACTTAAAATATATAAGAAGTTAAAACCATGCCTGTACTAGAGGGTCCAATCCGAAAGATGACGACCGATCTCCTTGACCCGGTCAGTTATCAATTACCGGTTGGCGATCAAATGCTTAAGCTCAATCCATTAATCGGCAAAGAAATTGCTTTTTCCTTCGCGGGTGCCATTTCATGCATCGCGTGTGGTCGAAAAACCAAGAAGAGCTTTAATCAAGGGCACTGTTATCCCTGCTTCAAGCGCTTGGCCTCCTGTGATCAGTGCATCATCAAGCCCGAATTGTGTCATTTCCATGAGGGGACTTGTCGAGAGCCAGAATGGGGTCAGAAAAATTGCTTCGCACCACATATCGTTTATCTTGCAAACTCATCAGGCTTAAAAGTCGGTATCACTCGAGCCAGTCAGGTGCCTACGAGATGGATCGATCAGGGGGCAATTGAAGCGCTCCCAATGTTCGAGGTCGTCGACCGTCGCACCACTGGATTGATCGAACATGCTTTGCGTTCTTTCATTTCTGACCGGACCGACTGGCGAAAAATGCTGAAAGGTGACCCTGATTCTGTTGACCTTGTTTCAATCCGCGCGCAACTGATGCGTCAACTTGAAGAAATGGTTGATGCACCCGTCCAAATAAAAGATGAAGCGTTTGCAGTTCCCTCGACGCTGGATACGGTCTGCCATATTAGATTCCCTGTTCATGAATATCCTGAGAAGGTGAAGTCACATAATTTTGACAAGGACGCCAAGATCGCTGGAAATTTTTTTGGGATCAAAGGTCAGTATTTGATGATAGATGGAAAAGTATTTAACGTTCGAAAATTTGCGGGGTACGAAATGGAGATAACGTTCTAGATTGATAGTATGAATAATAGGAATGATTGAATTAGGTGTGAACAGCAACCACCGCCTTGTTATCAGTCTTTTTTTTAGAGATCCCTGAACTCACAAAACCCGGCTACTTTCCTAACGCTGACGATGGGATTGTGATCGTTCATGATCTCGATTGCGCGGGCTCGACCAGATCGCCCCAACGTCCAAAATTTACTTCATTCCCGGGCGCCGGCTGCTTGGGGATGTTTAGCGATAAAAACAAGGATAATCCGGCAAGCCCAGCGCCGACCAGAAAAACTAAAGATGGTGAATTAAGCCACAGCACCCCGAGAATCGCCGGCAGCACAACTGCAGCGATGTGATTGATGGTAAACGACACCCCGGCACTTGAGGCAATGTCGGCTGGATCGGCGATTTTTTGGAAGTATGTCTTGATGGCAATTGCCAACGCGAAGAAAAAGTGGTCAACAATGTACAACCCTGCAGCAATTTGAGAGTTTTCCACGAAAGCGTACGCGATAAATACACCAATGAGCCCAACATACTCAAAAATGAGTGCAGTTCTTTCTCCAACAACACTGATTAATCGTCCGATCCGCGCAGCGAAAAGCATATTCAGTGTTGCGTTGATGAGGAAAAGGGTAGAGATGGCCGCAACACTGTAGCCAAATTTTTCAACCATTAAAAATCCGGCAAAAACAATAAAGATTTGCCTGCGGGCGCCCGAAAGAAAAATGAGTCCGTAATAGAGCCAATACCGCTTACGAAGCACCATGTGTCGAACTTGCTTGACCTTGGTGGGGAAAGTTGGGAAGAAGAGCGAACACATTGTGACGATTCCGAGTGTTGCACCTCCGGCAATCAGATAAACGATTACAAAATCGAGTTGGGCAAAATCAAAAGCCAGCCAAATGGCGCCGAAAGTCAAAATCGACGTAAAAGCGCCAACCGCAATGATTCGTCCAAGCACTTCAGGCGCATTTTTCTTATCCACCCATTGTAGCGATAAAGAAGTTTGAATCGTCTCGTAGTAGTGGTAGCCAACAGACATAAAGACCGTCGTCAGATAGAGACCGAGTACGGTAGGAAAAAAGCCGGTGACCGCAGTACCAATACCTAGAAGTGTCAGGGAAACGAGTGCAATGTGCTGCTCTCTTAAAATATAAAGAAGGAAAACAACGGCAAAGGCAAGGAAACCGGGTACTTCTCTCAAGCTTTGTAGTATTCCAATTTCGGCGCCACTGAATGCGGCTCTTTCGATCGCAAAATTGTTTAAAAGGGCTTGCCAGGTCGCAAAACTCAAAGGGACGGCGCCCGCCATCAGAAAAAGTAAAATCTCGGGACGGTTCCTTAATCTTTTTAACGATTGGCGAATCAATTGGTCAGTCCATCAAGGTATTGCAAATTGGGTTTTTAAATCACTAAACCTGTTTGAGCAAAGTGAACTATAGTGAATTTGAAGGTCCAATGATACAGTGGGGATCCAGGGCGCTATTTTAATTCCTATGAAAACACATCAAAGTAATTCGCCAATTACTGTCGGACTTTTTGTGACCTGTCTTGCAGATCTAATGCGTCCCCAGGTTGCTTTTGCGGCCGTCAGTTTGCTTGAACATGCGCAGTGTGAGGTGCGAGTGCCGCGTGGGCAGAGTTGTTGTGGCCAACCTGCGCTTAATAGTGGGGATCGCGCAAATTCAATAGAGATTGCTAAGCAGGTCATTACCGAATTCTCTGATGTGGACTATGTGGTTGTGCCTTCAGGATCTTGTGCAGATACGCTGAAAAACAAATACCCGACCTTATTCTCTAAAGATATGCGCTGGGCAAGGCGCGCCCAGAAGCTTGCTGATAAAACCTGGGAATTGACCAAATTCCTTTTTGAGAAGATTGAATTAAAGGACATTGACGCGACTTTTGATGGGGTGTACACCTATCATGACTCATGTACCGGGCTTCGAGAGTTATCGATTTATGAACAGCCTCGTGAACTGTTGAAGCAGGTGAAAGGGCTTAGGCTAAAAGAACTTAAAGATAGCAATGTGTGTTGCGGCTTTGGAGGCTTATTTAGTTTGAAATACCCGGATATCTCGACTCATTTGGTATCAGATAAATGTGCAGAAATCTGCAATAGTGACGCGGACCTGGTTCTTGGCGGTGATCTTGGCTGCTTGTTAAATATTGCCGGTCGACTGCGACGTGATAATAAAAAGGCTAGGGTGTTTCATATCGCAGAAATGCTGGCAGGCATGACGGATGGTCCGGCGATCGGGGATCCGGAGGAGAGTGAATGAGCGAGATATCTTCCATCCAACGAGTTGAATTTCAAGACCGTGTTCGGACGGCGCTAAATGACGTTCATCTTCAACGCGCGATGGCAAAAGCGAAAAGTGGCTTTGTCGACAAAAGGCTTGAAGCAAAAAACGCATTGCCTGAATTTGATCAAATCAGGGACGCTGCGCGCGATATCAAGGATCATGTGCTTTCCAATCTCGATACTTATTTAGAGTTATATGAAGAAAAAGTTATTGAGAATGGTGGCCATGTGCATTGGGCCCGAGATGCTGAGGAGGCTTGCAGTATCATCGCCGAAATTTGCAAAGCGTCAGGTGCTCGTACCGTAACAAAAGGTAAATCGATGGTCTCTGAGGAGATGTATCTCAATCCAGCTTTGGAAGCGGTTGGGATGGAGGTCGTTGAAACGGATCTTGGTGAGTACATTGTTCAGCTAGCGGGAGAAACCCCCAGTCATATTATCGCGCCGGCAGTCCATAAGACGCGTGAGCAAATTACCGATTTGTTTCATGAGCACCATAGCCCCCTTGGTTACACGGACCGAGTGACTCAACGCGAGGCCTTAGTGAATGAGGCGAGGAGTGTGCTCAGGGAGCGATTTGTGTCTGCGGATGTGGGGATTACGGGCGCGAATTTTTTGGTCGCCGAAACCGGGGCAAACGTGATTGTGACCAACGAGGGCAATGGAGATCTCACCAGTTCACTACCCAAGGTGCATATTGTCACTGCAGGAATTGAAAAGGTTATTCCTTCTTTAGAGGATTTATCGGTTTTGCTCCGCGTGCTCGCAAGAAGTGCGACGGGACAGGAGTTTTCAGCTTACACGTCGATTTATTCGGGGCCACGCCGGCCAGAGGATGGCGAAGGGCCAGAGGCTTATCATGTCGTGCTGCTGGATAACGGTCGTTCCAGTATGCTCGGCAGTGATTATCAATCGATGTTGCGCTGCATCCGATGTGGCGCTTGCCTCAATCATTGCCCGGTTTATGGCGCAATTGGTGGGCACGCTTACGGATGGATCTATCCGGGCCCCATGGGCTCTGTGCTTACCCCGCTTTTGAATGGCTTTGACAGCGCGGTGGATTTGCCAAATGCATGCACGCTGAATGGGCGCTGTAAGGAGGTTTGCCCTGTGCACATTCCATTGTCTGACCTTCTGCTGAAGCATCGAACCGAGCAACACGACCGAAAGTTAACCTCGGTCACGAGCCGTTGGATATTAACTGCGTGGGCTTGGCTGGTGAGACGTCCTCGCTTTTATCAGGCGGTCATGGCAATACCCCTTTGGACAATGAATCGAGTGAGTCGTGGTGCCGGTGGGCTGCGCTGGATTCCGTTTGGACGGGGCTGGACGAACACCCGTGATTTTCCAGTGCCGGCGAGAAAGTCTTTTCTCCGACAATGGCACTCACAGGAGAAAGGCCGTGAGTGAGGCGCGCCTTGAGATCCTGAGCAACATTCGCAAGTCATTGACTGCGGGAGAGCCAAAGACGAGCCAGCGAACTTCAGAGTTAAGGGCTCGACTGAAAGGTACGGCTCCGCAAATTCAGCCTAGGTTCGCTGAAGATAATTTGACTCGATTTTGTGAAAAGCATGTTGCGGTTCATGGCACCTATGAACTTATTAAGTCAGTTGATATTGAGGCAGCAGTAATACGTTACCTTCAAGGTCTAGAGATTGATCCTCAGATTCACCTCGGTGCCGGACCCTGTTTGGATCAAGTGGGGTGGTCTGAGGGCGTGTTTACTTATAAAAAAAGTGCTGACAAGAACACTCGGGTTGCGGTGAGTGAAGCATTCGCCGCCGTTGCAGAGACAGGGACGCTGGTCATGTGCTCTGGAAGTGATTTGTTGCCATCCCATAATTTTTTACCAGACGATCATATCGTGATCGCAGACTGTGAACGAATCGTTCGCTACCAGGAAGACGTTTGGCCATTGTTACGTGTAGACGATCATTTTCCGCAAAGAGCGGTCAATTTGATTACCGGGCCATCGAAGACCGGAGACATTGAGCAGACGATTCAGTATGGCGCCCATGGCCCCCGTCGTTTACATGTTCTTATCGTGAAAGACTAGAGATTAACGGTTGGGCGATCAGATATTTCTCGACTCGTTATAATCTGTTGACGGTGATAATTGAATAACACGTTATACGGTAACCCAGCGGGATTATAGATAAGGCAATGCAAGATAGTTTTTCTCAGGAACAGTTGTTGGAGTGCGGGCACGGTCGAATGTTTGGGGCCGGTAATGCCCAGTTACCGCTTCCGCCGATGCTGATGTTTGACAGAATTACACATATTTCTGATGAAGGTGGTGAATATGGCAAGGGTGAGATCATCGCCGAACTTGATATTCACCCCGATCTCTGGTTCTTTAAATGCCATTTTGAGAATGACCCGGTCATGCCAGGATGTTTGGGAGTTGATGCACTTTGGCAATTGATTGGATTTTTTCTGGGATGGCGAGGGGGTCTAGGTCATGGCAGAGCGTTGGGGTCGGGCGAGATTCGGTTTACAGGTCAAGTGCAGCCAGAGAGTAGGCGGGTTCGATACAAAGTGTCCTTGAAGCGTGTCGTGATGCGTCGACTTTATATGGGCATAGCAGATGGATCTGTCGAAGTTGACGATCAACTAATTTATACGGGTAAAGATTTGCGAGTCGGGTTGTTTACTTCAGATAATCAGGAGGCGGATAAATGAAACGCGTTGTTGTAACCGGTATGGGGATAGTGAGTAGTATTGGCAACGACGTCACCTCAGTCGAGTCGTCTCTGCGTGCGGGACAGTCTGGCATCGAGTTTTCAGAAGAGTATGAGAAATTGGGGTTTCGCTCCCAGGTAATGGGCAGCATCGAGATCGATTTAGGCGCGCTTATTGATCGCAAGCTGAAGCGATTTATGGGTGACTCGGCAGCTTATAACTACATTGCAATGCGTGAAGCACTCGAAAGCTGCGGACTTAACGAAGGTCAGATCTCTAACCCTCGTACCGGAATTGTTGTCGGAACTGGCGGTGGGTCGCCCCAGAATATTGTTGCCGCGGCTGATTTATTAAGAGAGAAGGGCGTTAAAAGGGTGGGGCCATATATGGTGACCCGAACGATGTCGAGCACAAATTCAGCCTGCTTAAGCACCGCGTTCTCAATTAAAGGCGTATCTTATTCTATTAGCTCCGCATGTTCGACCAGTGCGCATTGCATTGGGCACGGTATGGAGCTTATTCAAATGGGAAAACAGGATATTGTCTTTGCAGGCGGGGGAGAGGAGTTGCACTGGTCGACCTCGGTTTTGTTTGACGCAATGGGGGCAATGTCCGCACGTTATAACGATAATCCTCAATCTGCATCTCGGACCTACGATGCGAATAGGGATGGCTTTGTCATCTCAGGAGGTGGTGGGTTATTGGTGTTGGAAGAGTTAGAGCATGCGAAAAAGCGTGGTGCCAATATTATTGCAGAGCTGGTGGGTTATGGTGCAAGCAGTGACGGACTTGATATGGTTCAGCCGTCTGGCGAGGGCGCCATTCGATGCATGAATCTGGCGTTGACTGACGTGAAGGAATCGGTCGATTACATTAATACTCACGGCACCAGCACGCCAGTTGGAGATATTCAGGAGCTGGATTCGATAAGGTCAGTTTTTGGTGATTCGCTACCTCGAATAAGTGCAACAAAATCACTTACGGGTCATGCGCTCGGTGCTGCCGGCGTGAACGAGGCGATCTATTCGCTGATCATGATGAGTGGCGGTTTTATTGCGCCATCGATTAATATCGAAAACCTGGATCCAAAGGCTTTGGGATTTCCGATCGTTCAGGTTCCAACTGAATCTGCCGAACTGAATACCGTCATGTCGAATAGCTTTGGTTTTGGCGGTACAAATGCGTCTTTAGTCTTTCAACGGTACGTTGACTGAATTCGTACCGAGAGGAAGAGGCGTCTATTTTTTAGACGTGAGACCGTTGGTGTATGACCGTATTAGCCAAAACGTCTCTGGACATATTTCTCGACGATGTCGATGAACTGTGTCGAAATATTCTCTCCACGTAGGGTGCAAAACTTCTTACCGTCCTGGAATACAGGCGCGACGGGATTTTCGCCTGTGCCGGGCAAGCTGATACCAATATCAGCCTGTTTACTTTCGCCCGGACCGTTGACCACGCAACCCATGACCGCTACAGACAGTGTTTCTGCGCCAGGAAATTCACTCTTCCATGAATTCATCTTTTCCCGCAGGTGGGTCTGAACATCAGCGGCAAGGTGTTGAAAGTAGTCGCTGGTGGTGCGCCCGCATCCCGGGCACGCGGTGACCTGTGGAGCAAAACTTCGTAAACCCAATGACTGCAAGACTTCTTGGGCGATTTTAACTTCGCGGGTGCGAGTTTCTCCCGGACGCGGCGTTAAAGAGACCCGAATCGTGTCCCCGATACCTTGGTGTAATAAAAGCGCGAGCCCCGCGGTTGATGACACAACGCCTTTGTCTCCCATTCCCGCCTCTGTCAATCCCAAATGCAGTGGCAGGGTTGATCGTGATGCCAACATCTCATAAACACCGACGAGTTCAGGAACAGCGCTGACTTTCGCTGAGAGAATGATCTGATTGGGTTTGAGCCCTTCCCGCTGTGCCAGCTTCGCGCTATTAATAGCAGAGTCGACCAGAGCTTCCCGTGTGACAAGAGACAATGGCTGTGGATGACTTGACGCGGCATTCTCATCGAGTTTTGCAGCAAGCAGTTGCTGATCCAGGGATCCCCAGTTCACGCCAATTCGGATTGGCTTTTGTCTTATGCAGGCCTGTTCGACCATTTCACAAAATCGCGCATCACGCTTGTCGCCTTGACCCACGTTTCCTGGATTAATCCGGTACTTATCTAACGCTGCTGCGCAATCATCGAATTCCTTCAGGAGCGAGTGGCCGTTATAGTGAAAATCACCAACGAGCGGGACTTGATATCCCTGCGCCTGCAACCGTCCGTGGATCACGGGCACGGCTCGAGCGGCAAGTTCATTGTTTACGGTAATTCTGACAATTTCTGAGCCGGCATCTGCCAATTCCATAATCTGGCGTGTCGTGGCTTCGACGTTAGCGGTATCCGTGTTTGTCATGGATTGGACCACAATGGGCGAATCCCCACCGATCTCGATATGACCTACTTGCACCTGGAGAGTTTTTTTCCGTGTCGTCATAACAGTAAATTTAAAAATTTCTTGAGTAAAAAGCTATACATACGTTGCTACATTCTAAAAACGCCAAACTCACTCTTAGTGACCGGCGCATTACTGACCGTAGATAATGCGATCGACAGTACTTTGCGAGTATCAGTCGGCTCAATAATGCCATCATCCCAAAGCCTCGCACTTGAATAGATCGGGTGCCCCTGTTCTTCATACTGCTTTAGAATTTTTGATCTCAACTTTTGCGCGTCATTTTTTGACGCTTGACCCTTGGGGTCTTTCCCGTTGTTGGCTCCAACTTGGGCCAACACCTGTGCCGCCGTCTCGCCACCCATGACCGAAATTCTGGCGTTGGGCCACATCCACAAAAAGCGAGGGTCATAGGCCCGACCACACATGCCGTAGTTTCCGGCGCCAAAGCTGCCTCCTACGATCACAGTTAACTTGGGCACTCTTGCACAGGCCACTGCGTTAACAAGTTTAGCGCCATCTCGCGCAATCCCGCCATGCTCATACCGACTGCCCACCATAAATCCGGTAATGTTCTGGAGAAAAAGAATAGGGATACCGCGTTGGGCGCACAATTCAATAAAGTGAGCGCCTTTTAGCGCTGACTCAGAAAACAAAATACCATTATTCGCGATGATCCCGACAGCATAGCCATCTATTTTTGCAAACACGCATACAAGCGTTTTTCCATAACGCGCTTTAAATTCTAGAAAGTCGCTGTCGTCAACAAGTCGACAGATCACTTCTCGAATATCAAAGGGCAACCTTGAATCTGCTGGCACAACGCCAGATAGCTCCTCTACCGGATAACGGGGTACTACAGGATTGGCGGCTGGCTGAACCGCGACCGCCGGGCGATTAAGGTCCTTAATAACCTGTCGAGTGAGTTGAAGTGCATGATGGTCATTATCTGCTAGGTAGTCGGCAACACCTGAGATTCGAGTATGGATATCGGCGCCTCCAAGCGCCTCTGCGGTCACCTCTTCCCCGGTTGCTGCTTTGACTAGCGGCGGCCCTCCGAGAAAAATAGTTCCTTGTCGTCGAACGATAATGGCTTGATCTGACATTGCTGGAACATACGCGCCGCCGGCTGTGCACGAACCCATCACCACAGCAATTTGAGGAATACCTTGTGCTGACATGTTAGCTTGGTTGAAAAAGATTCGACCAAAATGCTCACGATCCGGAAACACTTCATCCTGGCGAGGAAGATAAGCGCCGCCTGAGTCAACGAGATAAATACAGGGTAAATTATTTTCTGCAGCGATTGCTTGTGCGCGAAGGTGTTTTTTGACGGTAATAGGGTAGTAGGTACCACCCTTAACCGTTGCGTCATTTGCAACGATGACGCAGGGTCGTTGATCGATCTGCCCGATGCCGGTAACGATTCCGCCGGATGGAATATCGTCTTCGTAAAGGCCCCAACCGGCGAGTTCAGAGAGTTCCAGAAAAAAACTACCTGGATCGACAAGCGCTTGAATACGATCCCGCGGTAGTAACTTACCTCTTGATACGTGTCGCTGACGGGCTTTTTCGCTGCCGCCAAGTCTTGATTTTTTTATTGCCTTTGCGACGACATTTGACTTTTTGAGCATCAAATCGCGGTTATTTAAAAATTCCGCGCTTTTAGGATCAAGACGGCTCTTGAAATAACTCATAAATCGGACTTCGGAAGATAGTAAATTTTAGACGATTCGCTCGAACGCCATTGCTGTGGCTTCCCCGCCACCAATGCAGAGTGCGGCAATACCACGCCGCAAGCCGTTTCGTTCAAGTGCGTGCAGTAATGTGACAATAATCCGAGCACCGGAGGCGCCAACAGGATGGCCCAACGCGCAAGCGCCTCCATGAATATTCAGCTTTTCGTGGGGAATATGCAGGTCATGCATGGCAGCCATGGCAACAACCGCAAATGCTTCGTTAATCTCGAATAAGTCAACGGTAGAGGTATCCCAGCCAAGCCGGTCGAGTAATTTTTGGATTGCAAAAATGGGCGCTGTGGTAAAAAGCCCAGGCTCTTGCGCAAAGCTTGAGTGTCCCCAGACTCGAGCGAGCGGCACA
>JADHSN010000077.1 GCA_016776875.1 Gammaproteobacteria bacterium
AGGTGGCTAGGATCGCCGGAGCTTTGCGTGATGCAGGTATTGAACCTGGAGACCGAGTGTGCGGATTTATGCCGAATATGCCTGAGACCATCAGCGCGATGTTGGCCGCAGCTTCTGTTGGAGCGACTTGGTCGTCATGTTCGCCAGATTTCGGCGTCAAGGGCGTGCTGGATCGCTTTGGCCAGATAGAACCTAAAGTGCTATTTAGTGCAGATGGGTACTGGTACAACGGTAAAGCGCATGATTCTCTAGAAAAGTTAGTTGAAATCGGTCGCAATTTGCCGTCCTTAAAAAATATTATTGTGGTGCCGCTTTTGTCGGAGGCGCCAGACCTGTCGAATATATTCAACGCGATTTGTCTTGACGAATTCGAGTCATCTAAAACTGAAATTGAGTTCCTGAATTTACCTTTTGATCACCCGCTTTACATCATGTATTCATCCGGTACGACGGGTGTGCCGAAATGTATTGTGCACGGGGCGGGTGGATCCCTGATTAAGCATCTCACCGAACAACAACTTCATGTTGATCTCCGGGCCGGCGATCGTTTTTTTTATTTCACAACATGTGGGTGGATGATGTGGAATTGGCTAGTCTCAGGACTCGCCAGCGGGGCAACACTTGCGTTATATGACGGTTCGCCGTTTTATCCAGATGGCAATGTTGTTTTTGACTTCATTGCCGAGGAAAAAATTAATATTTTCGGCACATCTGCCAAATTTATTGATGCGATTGCCAAAGCCGGATTACGACCCGCTCAAACGCATGATCTGTCCAATGTGCGAACGATCTTATCAACGGGTTCACCGCTTAATCCGGAAAGTTTTGATTATGTATATGACGCGGTCAGTAAAGAGGCGTGCCTTTCATCGATCTCCGGCGGCACTGACATCATGGGATGCTTTATTGGCGGGAACCCTAATCTCCCTGTTTGGAGAGGCGAAATCCAATGTGAAATGCTTGGAATGCAGATCGAAGTTCGAGGCGACGATGGCACATTACTCGACCGAGGTGAAAAGGGCGAACTTGTTTGCGCCAATGCGTTTCCTTCGATGCCCATTGGTTTTTGGAACGATCCAGACAATCTGAAATATAGAGCGGCTTATTTTGAAAAGTTCCCAGGCGTGTGGTGTCATGGCGACTATTTATCGGCAACGGCGAATGATGGCTTTATTGTTTTTGGACGATCAGACGCTGTCTTGAATCCAGGTGGCGTCCGGATTGGTACATCAGAGATTTATCGTCAAGCGGAGCGATTGCCGCAAGTGGTAGAGAGTCTTGTTATCGGTCAGCAATGGCAGGGCGATGTGAGGGTTGTTCTTTTTGTGCGGCTTCAGGACGGTGTTCGACTCGATGAAGATTTGCGCCAGACGATCCGCAACGAGATTCGTGCTAATACAACCCCGCGACATGTTCCTGCCAAAATCATTGAAGTCAGTGATATTCCCAGAACAAAAAGCGGCAAGATCGTAGAACTTGCAGTGCGGAAGATCGTACACGGAGAGCCTGTTTTAAATCGGGAGGCGTTAGCAAATCCTCAGGCACTCGATTTATTTTCAGACCTTCCCGACCTGCTCTCGTAACAGATCAGCTAGCCTCCCGGCAAACCGATAATTCGGTATCCAGATGGCGCTCGTAGCTGTAACTGGACATCAAGCTGATCGATTGCGGAAAGCGTAGCCGAGTAAGTTCCTGAAGGCGTTCGAAGAATAATGGGCAGCACGGCCTCATTTATCAAACCAAGGGGTGGTAGCGTAAAACCAAAGGAAGATAAAAGTCCGCTTGCGGACATTTGAAGTTCCTGAACATAAGTCGTCAGCGTTTGAAGGGTAATGATGTCTGCAGAGTCAAAAGCCAAACTGGTTTTTTCACTTAGACAGGTTTCACTCATAAGTTGTTCATCTCGTCTCACTTCCCACCAGTCACAAACAATCCCTGCGGCGCGCTCCCGCTTTTTTGTTGCGGTGATCTCAAATTGAGAAGAGCTGATCTGATCAGGATTTTCGATCCCGAAGCTTTTCAGCATCTCGTCCAATTGAGCGCGTTTATCCGCAGACAAGGCGTTTCGTTGTTGGATTAACTGCTCAGCGAGTCCTGAAAGCTGATTAACCGAGCCCTGCAGGGCATCCGGGTCGATTCGAGTGAGTTCCTTACGTGCATGATGAATTAGAAAAACCAGTCGATCTGCGGCTGAGAAAAGCATCTCTTGGCGGGGTGTCGACGAATGAGTTAATCGTATCCGACCTTTACTGATTAAAATTTGTGCTTGTCCGGAAACCCCTTGGTCTGTTGTATTGATAATAAGACGAGTTGCCGCGTGGACAGGGAAGAAGCTGATTGCCAGCATTGCGATGAGGCTTTTCTTCAGGATTCGAAAATAGAGAAGGCGATTCAACATACTTTGATTGAGAAGTGATTCGTCAGATGTTGAAATGGCATGATGAGATTAACTGTTCGCAATGATGAGAAAAACGTTAACTGATTGAGTTAAGATTGACTTCAATTATATTGCGACATAATACCCATTGTCGCGATAAGTAATTGAATGACCCTCGTGTGATTAATCGATAGAGTGCGCTGGAGAGAAGGTTGGACTATCCAAATATAGACCCTATTGCGGTCAGTATCGGCCCCCTTGTGATTCATTGGTATGGCGTGATGTATCTCGTGGCGTTTGCGGCCGGCGGCCTTTTGGGTTTGTGGCGAGCCAAACACGCGCAAGGTGCCTGGTCGAGTTCACTCGTGTGGGATCTGGTTTTCTATGTTGCGGTGGGCGCAGTTGTCGGTGGGCGACTAGGCTACGTTATCTTCTACAACGCAACTTATTACCTTTCTCAACCAATAGAGATTTTTTCTGTGTGGACGGGGGGTATGTCGTTCCATGGGGGATTAATCGGCGTCATCTGCGCGATTGTGCTTTTTGCGCGACGCTTTGAGAAAAGTTTTTTTGAGGTGGCTGATTTCCTCGCGCCACTTTGTGCCCCTGGTCTTCTTGCAGGTCGAATTGGTAACTTTATTAATCAGGAGTTATGGGGTCGTGTCACGGAAATGCCTTGGGGCGTTGTTTTTCCGATGGCTGGGCCATTACCCCGTCATCCCTCCCAGCTCTACGAAGCAGGCCTTGAGGGCGTTATTTTATTTTTAGTGGTTTGGATTTATTCGGCAAGTCCAAAATATTCCGGTCGTGTCAGTGGCGTTTTTCTGCTTGGTTACTCACTGATGCGTTTTATTGTGGAGTTTTTTCGCGAGCCTGACGCCCATCTGGGTCTCATCGTCGGAGATGCGATCAGTATGGGGCAAATACTCAGTATTCCTGTTGCACTGTTTGGATTCTGGTTGTTGATTCGACCTGTTCGCGCCTCACGGGCGATCTAAGCGCCTCGCGTTTTGGCGAGGAGATGGCCGGTTGATGGCAATAGATGAAAGTTGATAAGAGATCATAGTATGCGAATCATCATTTTATCTGACACCCATGGCCATGTTGAGCCATTTATCCAGACGCTTGCGAACGAAGCTGATCTGGTTATTCATGCGGGCGATATCGGCGGCCTCGATGTATTGGCGTCCGTGACGCCAAATCGGGGAGAGTTACTTCCGGTCCGTGGCAATAACGACTGGCCTGAAACATGGCCAGGCTGGCGTGAGTCGGGGTTTTGCGCACTTGAGGAGAATGCAGAGTGCGATGTCCCTGGCGGGTTAATTGCAATCGAGCATGGCCATCGAATATGGGATACCAAGAATTACCACAAGCGACTTCGAGCGAAACATCCAAACGCCCGGGCGATTGTTTATGGTCACACGCACATTCGATGTGTCGATCAATTGGCAGATCCGTGGGTGCTTAATCCGGGCGCGGCAGGCCGAGAGCGCAACAAGGGTGGGTCGTCATGTATTTTGCTGGAAGCGAATGAAAAGTCATGGCAGATTAGTGAATACCAGAACGGTCAAATCAAGCCTTCCGACCTCATGCGCGCTTGAAGCCCGTTCGATAAAAACCTAAATCGGAAAAGAGTCCAATGCTTGAGCACGCCAAAGCCCGTCTGCAAGATTTTCAACTTAAGATGCAAAATGCAGGAATCGATATTGCGCTATTGACTGATGAGAGCACAATTGCCTACTACGCCGGGTTTTGGGGATACCTGTCTGTAGAGTTTGGACGCCCCACGTTTCTCGTGGTTCCAGCAGATGGCGATCCGACCGTCGTTACGCCGCGAATGGAAAGTGAAATGGTTTCCGCAATGACGTGGGTACCTAACATTCGTACGTGGGAGGATTCTGGACCGAATCATTGGGGTAATGTTTTAGCGCAAATTTTAGGGACGCGGCGTCACAAGCTTGGAGTGGAAAAGACAGTTTTACCCAGCCTAATACGCAACTGGCTTGACGATTCAGCAGATTCGGTTGAGTTAACCGATGCCTCTCCACTAATTGGCGAAATGCGAGCCATTAAATCGTCTTTTGAGATCGGGGTTATGAAGCAAGCCGGATTAATCGCGGCGGCAATGATGTCAGCTGCTGAGGATTCTCTCGCCGAAGGCGCCCCTGAATATGAATCGGCGTTGGCGATCATTAACGCTGGCACGCGTGCGGCCGCAGGATTTTTAACCCACAAAGGCTGGGAACGTTTTGTTTCGCCAATTATTCATAATCTTCAAATCATGCAGTCTGGGATAGATACTTCGATGCCGCATCGAAGAGCGAGTATCAAAACGCTTGAAGCGGGAGATCCTATTTATTTCTGTTTTTGCAACATGGCACAATTTAAGCAATATAAGCTCGGCTTCGATCGCATGTTCAATATTCACTATGTTTCCGATCAGGCAGCTGATGTGCAGCAGACCGCTATCGATGCACAGCAAGCGGCCCTCAGCGTGGTAGCGCCAGGCGTCACGGCCGAGACGGTTGCCCAGGCCGCTAATGAGGTTTACCAGAAGAAGGGTTACGCACCGAGCTATCGTACAGGACGTTCAATTGGGATGGCCTATTTAGAAACGCCTGAGCTGAAGTCGGGAGACCATACGATTCTCCAAGAAGGCATGACGTTTGCGGTTGATGGCGGGATATCAATTGAGGGTCAGTTTGGCGGCAGAATTGGAGATTCGATTGTGGTGACCGCAGAAGGGTTTGAATACTTAACCGAGTATCCCCGTGAAGTTGTTGTGGTCAATCGCTAGGGCTTCCTATTAACGAATGAAACTTGAGAAAGAGACCATCGATCCGAGTGTCGCGTTCCACGCGCTGGATAGAGGGGATGTTGTTCGTCTCAACGATGATGAGGGCGACTTTATTGTTTTTAGTCTCGATGACGTAATTGGTGTGATCAAGCGGGCGGCAGTTTATGAGTGGGAATACCATGAGCTCTGCGGTTTTGAAGCCGATAATGAGCCTGATGGATATGTTCGACTGATTTGGCCTGATGATATTCGATCAATCCAGTACCGTACGCCGCTAGAACCCCAAAGGGGAGATAGGGTATTGGTTCATTGGGATGATGGGCTTAATTCGGGCGTTCATATGGGTGTTGTCGATGAGGTTAAGCGCGGTGTGTACCAGGTGCACATAATAGAGGGGCCAGCATCTGGCGGGCGTCACTGGGACGTTGAGGTTGAAGAAGATGCAATACTGGATATGAATTCTCAGCGTCGGGCCGCTTACGAACGTTGTTGTTGTTTGGATTCACCGATTACTAAAATCCAGAGGATTGACCGGCAGACGCGTTTTCGGCCGAGATCGACAGAATTGCCGTGGCACCGAAAACCGGTTGCGCGGCAAGAGATCAATTCAATCGAAAAATTTTTTTGGCTCGCTATTATCATTGGGGCGATGATCTCTCTGGGACTCTTTTTTTTCTGGCAATAGTTGCCGTGTTGTGTATAAAGTAGTTGATTACGGTTAGCGAGAATAACCAGAGTAAAATGAGATCGGTTTCTACGTTTTTGCACAAAGGAGAACATTATGAGCCCGAGTGAAGGCTTTGGCGCCTACACCGATTACGGTCGGCTAAAAAGCGCAATTGTGGGGAGTGCCGAAGGGCTTAGTCTGCCACCATTTAATCCAACGCTTCATCATTACAACGAAGAAGTTCAAGCTGCGTTAAAAGCGAATGGCGATAAGCCGCTCGATATTTCAACGGCGATGCCCGCTCGTTGGGAAAAAACCGTTGAACAGCTGGATAGCCTTGCCGCGTTATACGAGGCGAACGGAATCAGGGTTTATCGGCCGCGACCTTACTCCGAGGAAGAGCGCCAGTATTTGGCAGAGGCACAGCCAGGCGCGTCATTACTCTATCCCGCTGATCCAGTTTATACGGTGGGCAAGCATTATCTTGAGGTCAATATTCGCCGCGCCTATCGCCGAAAAGAAGTTTTCCCGCTGCGTGAAATTGTTGCCCCGTTGCTTTCAAATGATGCGGAAACGCATCATGTGATCATGCCAGCGGTTAGGCCGTTCGCACCATCGAGCGGTGGGCCCGGTCCTTACCTTGAAGGGGGAGATATTATCTGCTTTAAGAATCACCTGTTTGTGGGCGAGTCCGATATTGCGACTAACCGAGCCGGAACAGAATGGTTATCAGATTACATCACGCCTTTTGGTTACCAGGTTCATCCCATGCCCATGCACGGCAGTATTTTGCATCTTTTGGGCACTATGGTTCTGGTCGCAGACGGTGTGCTTTTATTGTATCGGGATGAATTGAACTGTGATCTTCCGGCGCCGCTTGCGGATTGGGATGTGATTGACTTAACGGAAGACGAAGCGCGAGCCTATGCCACTGTTGGTGTGAGCCTTGATGACAAACGATACGTTATTCCTGCAGGCCTCGGTCGAGTCTGTGATGAGTTGGCAAAGCGCGGCGTGGAGCCGATTGAGATTGAATACGATCATGTCAGTTTTTGGGGTGGGTGCGTATCGTGTTCGACGCATGGCATTTGGCGTGATCCCTGAGATTTCGATCTGATGACTGAATCGGTCTCATCGGAACTGGCCCAAAAAATCCTTGATTCTGTCAATCAGGGATTTGAGCAGCAGCTTGATTTCACCCGTCAAATCATGGCGCTCGATTCCACTCGAGGGAACGAGCGCCCCGCCCAACAGTTATTTCACGACGCGCTTGCCCGAAGGGGTTACGACATGGATCAGTGGGCGATCGATGTGACCGACATTGAATCTCATCCGGGGTTCTCTCCTGTCAAGATCAACTATGACAATGCGGTTAACGTGGTGGGAACGCATCTGCCTGATCAAACCAACGGGCAATCACTTATTCTCAACGGGCATATTGACGTTGTACCAACAGGCCCTCTGGACATGTGGACACGTCCGCCGTTTGACCCCTGGATAAAAGGTGATTGGCTTTACGGGCGCGGCGGTGCTGATATGAAAGCCGGCTTATGCGCGAATGTGGCGGCACTCGACGCTTTGGAGAATCTCGGTTTTCAGCCCGCTGCCAGAGTGCATGTGCAATCTGTGACTGAGGAAGAGTGCACGGGAAACGGGGCACTGTCGGCGCTCGTCAGGGGATATCAGGCAGACGCGGCTTTGATCCCTGAACCCGAAGAGAACATGCTCGTGCGCGCGAATACAGGGGTTATTTGGTTTCGAATCCACGTGCAGGGTAAGCCGGTCCATGTCCGTGAAGCGGGTATTGGTGCTAATGCGATTGAAGCGGCCACGTCTATTATTCCCGCGCTCAAAAAATTAGAGCAGGAATGGAATGACGCCCGTTTTGCGCATGCCTATTTTGATTCCGTCGAGCATCCGATAAATTTTAATATTGGAAAAATAGAAGGGGGCGATTGGGCATCTTCTGTGCCTTCGTGGTGTTCGATCGATGTGCGTGTTGCGATTTACCCTGGTGTCGATCCGCGCGATGCAGCACGCGAGATAGAAGCGTGTATTCGGCAGCATGCCGAATCACATTCTTTCCTTAAAAAAAATCTGCCAGAAGTGGAATACAACGGTTTTTTTGCTGAAGGCTATGTTCTCGAAGAAGGAAGTGAGGCGGAAAAAGTGCTCAGCCGTGCCCATGCGCAAAGTTTTGGCTCGAGTCTTGAGTCTTTCGTGACGCCAGGTTACCTTGATGGACGAGTCTTTGTGCTCTACGGCGACTGCCCCTGTCTTGTGTATGGGCCCGTCTCAAAAAATATCCATGCATTTGATGAGCGAGTGAGTCTCAATTCTCTAAGACAGATTACAGGCACGATCGCGTTGTTTATCGCGTCTTGGTGTGGGCTCGAGCCCGCTACCCGTGCTAGTCGTCACCGCGTTTAACTTGAGTCGACAAACCGGCTTTTTCTTGATTGTTGACGCTGAGTTCCCCGATCGCACGATTGCCAAATTTTTGAGTGATTTGATCGAGCGTGTGATTAAGGGTTGAGCGTCGCGTCTTTTCTTCAGCGTCAAAGAGTCCGAGCTGGTCCGCAGTTTCATCCGTGAGCCCAGTACATCCCACCCCCAGTAGGCGCACAGCCGTAACCGGGCCATTTTTATGCAAAAGTGAGGTGGCTGCGTTTGTGATGACCCGACCATCATCAGTTGGTGAAGAGAGCGTCACTCTGCGGGTGAATACAGGATAACCCCGTACGCCCGGACCGGTTCGTTTGGCTGATTTCCATTTGAGGACAATCGTTCGAGCCTTCACCTTGCTTTTACGAAGGCGACGCCCGAGCGATTCCGCGTGTTCACGAATGAACGGCTCGAGCTTCTTCAAGTCAAAGATATCGTTTGTAAAGGTGTGCTCTTCACTGTATGAAATCGCTTCCCGGTAGGGTTCAACTTCTCGAAAGTCTTCACCTCTCGCAAGTCTTGCGATCTCAAGCCCCCATTCACCCAGCAATCCCTGAAGTGAGGCGGGCTCCGCTCTGGCAAGATCGCCAATGGTCTTAAAGTTTGATTCTTCGAGTTTATGTCGAGCGACAGGACCGACACCCCAGATTCGACTGATAGGCAGCGGATCGAGAAATGTTTGGACGTGATGCGGTTTCACTTCGAGAAGGCCGTCAGGCTTCGCGCCCGCGCTGGCAATTTTTGCAACCATTTTGACAGGCCCAATGCCAACCGAGACTGGCAGCGAGAGCACGTCACGGACTTTTTTTCGGAGCCGCTGGCCGACTGCTTCGGCAGGACCTAGCAATCGAGTGCTTCCGGTTAGATCCAGAAAGGCCTCATCGAGCGATACGCGTTCCACGACTGGCGAAAAGTCCTGGAAAATTTCGAGGAGGCGGGCAGATTCTTTTTTGTAAAGTGCCATATTGCCGCGAACAAAAACGAGATCTGGACATTTACGACGCGCTTCGACGGACGGCATCGCAGAGTGAATACCAAATTGTCTTGCTTCATAGCTTGCCGCGGATACCACGCCGCGAGCGCTACTCCCTCCCACCGCGACAGGCTTGCCTTGCAGTTCAGGATGATCGCGTTGTTCAACCGAGGCATAAAACGCATCCATATCGGCATGCATGATGATTCGAGGCGGATCAGACAGGGTATTCATTGAGAATATCCATCAACCATAAAGTTTAATTTAATGCAGATATTAGCCTAGGCTAGATTGCT
>JADHSN010000078.1 GCA_016776875.1 Gammaproteobacteria bacterium
CAATGCTTCATATAGCTCTGGGTCGGTCGCCCCTTCTGTGCCAAAAATTAATATTCTGCTCTGGTGATCGAGAGACATTTCACGAGCAAGTTGGTCATCGTTGATTGCGCCAATTAATCCCGCAATACCGGCGATCGCAGACTCGCCGGACACGACAGGTCCATCAGACTCGACGCCTTTTGCCAATAACTGCATTAGTGGTCCAATCGGCGCATCCGAGATTGTGGTGAAATGTCGTGCCCCTGCATGCAAAATTTCCCAGCCTAATGCTGAGACTTCACCGCAGGAAAGTCCGGCCATTAGGCTTTCTTCAGTGATATTTACGACACGCTCTTCGCCGGCTTTTGCGCTTTCGTACAGGCATGCGGCAGGTACCGGTTCAACGACTGCGATGTGCGGCATGTCTTTACCATAGCGAAACCAGAGATCGGCGCAAACCGCGCCCGCTAAACCGCCACAGCCGCCTTGAATGAAGACATGACTTGGGATGACTGACTCTGGAAGTTGATCCATTGCTTCTGTTGTCATTAGCGTGTATCCGGCCATGACATCGCGAGGGACTTCCATGTAACCGGGATAAGAGGTATCCGATACGATGTGCCAATCATTCTCTTTAGCGTCCAAGTCAGCTTGCCGTACCGAGTCATCATAGTTACCGTCGACCCGAATAACGGTTGCGCCAAAAGCCTCGACTGCCTCTTGCCGTGCCTGACTTACGTTGGCATGCATGTAGATCATGCACTCGCATCCAAATCGTTCTGCACCCCAAGCTACCGATCGCCCATGATTACCATCGGTGGCCGTGACAACCGTTATATTTTTCACTTCATCGGCAAATTTTCCGTCGTTTATATCGGTCAGGCTGACCGATTCACTGGAGGGTCGCTGGTTCAACACCTGTTGGAGCACTTGTTGAACCGCGTACGCCCCACCAAGCGCTTTAAAACTCCGAAGACCAAATCGGTCGCTCTCGTCTTTATAAAAAATTGACTGAACCCCAACAGCGTTAGAGAGACCTTGAAGATTAAGCAACGGGGTGGGTTGGTATCCCTCCCAATTAGAAATCATCTCCTGCGCAACCGCACATCGATCAGGTGGAAGAATTGCTTTTATCGCGCCAGGACAGGGTTGTGGTGGTAGCGCTGCGGTGTTGTGATGGGATTGCGCAATTGAGACGGTAGGTAGTGACATGACTAACTCATGGATTCGTTTATTTCAGTGTTTAACGGCTAAAAAAAGCTCATCAAGAAATTTGATAAACCATTGTCCCGCGTTAGAAAGCGATACATCGCTCAGGCGATTTTGTTCCGCTCTGGATTGCGCGCCCGGTTTCTCCCATGGCGCGCAATCCAAGACTTGCCATCGTTTCCATATTTCGCGAGTACATTCCGGATGAAACTGTGTGCCAACAACGTGATGATTGTACCGAAAAGCTTGATTTGGGAATAAAGCGCCCGACGCGAGTTTTTCCGCGCCATTGGGTATTTCAAATCCCCGCGAGTGATACTGTGCGGCAAAGAAACCTTTTGGGACAAACTCCGGTTCACTTACGGTTGAATGAATCTCATAAAAGCCAAATTCCTCGAGCCCGTCAGCATGGGGAGCAACTTTGGCGCCTAAGACGTGGGCAATAAGTTGCGCGCCAAGACAAAGTCCCAGCATGGGTATGTTGTGCTCTAAGCATTTTTCAATCCAGCGTGCCTCATCGTAAAGATAAGGGGATCGATCCATCTCATCGACATTGGCAGCGCCACCCAGAATCACAACGCCGCCCAGTTCTGGATCAGGCGCATTAAGGGGTTGGTTTTTAAAAGGCTGGCACCACTCGACGTCAAATCCACGTTTTTGGAGATGAATAGACGCGAGGTCATCATGAAATTCGTCGTGATGCTCAATGACCATGATCTTGCGACTCATAATAATTTAGCGCAGGCGAATGTCACGTTGGAAGTGTGAACAGCTTTCCGAACCCCGCAATTTTATCGTTGATATTGGCGAGGCGAAGGCTGTGCCAGATCATCGCGTGATTAGACGAAGTGACCGGTTTTCCTAGAGCTGTTTCAATATCGGCGACACAGTGTGCAAGCCTTAGACTAGTGCAAGATACAAACACGCCGTCTACATTATCGTGACGGCCAATCTCGAGCGCCGCGTCCTGCATACTTTCGGCGGAGATACGGGCAACGAGATTATCGTCGTCCTGATTAAAGGAGCCAAAAACAGGTACCTCGAAACCCTTACTTTCGATGTACCGCTTGATAAACTGATTGACCTCATCTGAGTAAGGCGTGAGCACACCGATTCGTTGACAGTGGGTTGCTCGAAATGCGGCAAACGCGGCCGTAATTGGCGTTGTCGCTTTTGCCTCTGGACGGGCCGTATGAATAAGCTCAAAGACGCGTTCCTCGCCGATAATAATGGACGCGGATGTGCAACCATAGGCGACGACATCGAGAGGGACACCTGGAAGAATAATATCAGTTCGATCGGTAATATAAGGTTCCATCGCCCTCAAGCTTTCGGGTGTGACGGTGGGCGAGTTTGGAATGCGTGATTGATAAATGGCGACACCCGGAATATTCACAACCTGCTTATATTCATATTCAATACTATGATCGCTCGCCAGAACGACGAGACCAATTCGGGCACGTTCTGCTATGCCGCTATCGACCTGATAGGGTAGGTTAGTCAGGTTAATAAAGTCCTGCTGAGATGGTTTTTGTTGCATCAGTTCAACCCAAGGTGAATTTGGTCAGATCATGTGCAAATGTCTCATGGAAAGGCATGCCTAGCTGACTGCCGCAATAATGGCAATTTCAACAGTGAACTGCGATGCGGCGAGTTTGGCTTCGACACAGGCGCGGGCGGGGCTTTGGCCCGGAGTCACCCAGGCATCCCATACCTCGTTCATCTCGGCGAAGGTTGCCATATCAGACAGCCAGATCGTTGCCGAGATCAGGCGAGATTTATCAGTGCCCGCTTCCTGCAGAAGTGCGTCAATTTGATTGAGAATGCATGTGGTTTGGTTAGCCGCGCTCTCGCCTGGCGCATCACGCGCGACTTGTCCGGCCGTATAGACCAAATCACCATGAACGACAGCCTGACTCATTCTGTCACCAACTTGAATTCTTTTGATGGGCATTTTTTCTGATCTCCAGTGGATTGCAGGGTCTCGATGTTGGTTGGCGCAGGATTTTAAGCGCCAACAGCGTCAAAGGACTTGACGTCTGATGAGCTTAATTCTAATGGGGAATGATGGGGAGATATAGGGAAGATCGCTGGGATTAGCAGTTAAATAACAAAATTGATATATTCAGTCCAACTTGACGTTACGTCTAATAAATTTTCAAGAAAATAAAAGGGGAAAGTAATTGTGAAAATAAGAAATCTCGTTGCCGGTTTTGGAGTATTTTTTCTTTTAACGCCGATTGTAAACGCGGGCACGCCGATGCAGGTGTGGCGATGTCAGTTGAACGATAACATCTCGGAAGAAGAGGTGATGGCGCGGGCGGTAGAATGGAAGGCTGCAGCCACGAAAGTGCCAGGCGGTGAAGGACTATCCCAGAGTATTATGTTTCCCGTTGCGGCAGGCGCCGATGGACTGGGCACTGACATTCTGTATACCGTTCAATGGAAATCTTTTTCTCACTTTGGCGAGTGGTGGGATCATTACAACGATTCCGATGCGGCGGCTTTAGAGGGGCAGACGATGACCTGTCATGGCAGCGGACTTTGGGAGCGAGAGGAAGGCTGAATCAGTTTTTTAAATTAGTTTTGAAAAGGGGCTGCGACTGAGCAGCCCTTTTTTTAGGCTCGGGTTTTTAGGTTACGTATGTCTATAGTATGGAGTTGTAACGAGTGGGATCCGCTCGAAGAAGTCATTGTGGGGAATCCTTTTAATGCACGATTTCCTTATGCAGATCCGAGCACTCAATTGGCAGAGTATCCTGATCGATCACTTGATCAAATTCCGCAAGGTCCATTTCCTTCCAAAATCATCGAGGAAACCGAGGAAGATCTTCAGAAATTTGTCGATGTAATGCGCGCAAAAGGGATTGTCGTTCGCCGTCCTGAGGTATGGCCTCATGAGCGGAAAATTCGAACAACGCTCTGGGAATCTGAGGGGTATTACAATTACTGCCCCCGAGATATTTTGCTCGTCATTGGCGATAAGATCATCGAGACGCCAAACGTCATTCGGAGTCGCTCGCTTGAGACGGGCAGCTATCGCGATCTGTTGATGGAGTATTTTTCTGATGGCGCCGTTTGGCTGAGTGCGCCAAAACCCCTGCTTGCTGATCGTTTATTTGAAACCGATCTTGATAAACCCGCGCCTCGTAATGATGAGCCGGCCTTCGATGCCGCTAACGTCCTAAGGTTTGGTCACGATTTGTTATATCTGGTGAGCGCGACGGGGAACGAATTGGGCGGACATTGGTTACAGCGCATGCTGGGGAGTAATTTTCGCGTCCATTTTTTAAAAGATGTGTACTTTGGAAGTCATATTGATTCAACGTTAGTTGCACTGCGGCCGGGATTAATTCTGGCGAATCCGGAAAGATTAACAATGGACACGATTCCTTCTTTTCTTAAAGATTGGGAAATTATCTTTAGTCCTCCAATGGAGAGGCAGGAACGCCATAGTGCTGAGTATCTCAGACAGGCAATTGGGAGTGAGTGGATTGATATGAACTTATTCAGTCTGGACCCTGAGACTGTTGTTGTTGATCGCCATCAAAGTGCACTTATCCGTTTGCTGGAGAGGAAGGGATTTGATGTCGCCCCTCTTGAACTTCGTCACTCTAGAATGCTGGGGGGTGGCTTTCATTGCGTGACGCTCGATACCCGGCGTCGGGGAATAATGGATTCATATTTCAACTGAAATTAACAGGGGCGCGATACCCTTAAGGGGCGATTGATGTATCTGGTTCTTACGATCATTTCAATTTGCGTTTTCGGCGCATGGCTGAAATATCGATGGATTCATCGCCCACAACCTGACCGCGAAAAGACAGTAGCGTTAACTGATGTTGAGGGCCCTCGGCCATGGGGTAGTCACGTCCATCAGTCTGGCGTGAGGTGGCTACATGAGATTTTTGAACGTTCTGCGAAGCTATTTCCATCCTTACCCGCATTGACTGTCCATGCCACCGGGCATACGCTCACCTATGCCCAGCTGGACGTACGAGCGGAACAAATTGCGGATTTAATTGCACCCACGCTAAGTCATAAAGATCAGGTCGTTGCTGTTTATATGACCCAGGATCATCCAGATATTGTGGCAGCGCATTTAGGAATTCTCAAAGCGGGCGGCGTACAGCTTTTTCTTGATCCTGAATCGCCTGAGACGGTCATTATGGATATGCTGCGGGACGCTCAACCCGCTTTGCTTCTAACGCGGGGAGAATCGCCGTCATTCGATATCCCTTCAATTGATCTCGTGAGTCCACACGCGTTTAATGATCAATCTGACCAAAAAAAACACCAATCAACCTGGCTGGATGATTCCGCGCAGCGACTGGCGTCTATTTTTTACACGAGCGGAACGTCAGGGAGGCCTAAAGGGGTCGAGTGTCCGCATCGTGGCTACATTAATCTGGTGAAGTCGTACGCGGCGTATTTTGATTTTATTGCCGGCCAGGATGCCACTTCTCTATCGTCTTCTTTGGGGTATGACGGCAGTATTTCGGAAATGTACAGCGCATGGGTTGCCGGTTGCGAGGTCGTCATGTTGACCAAGTCGGAATTGCGCTCCGGACCTGACTTAATACCTATATTAAAGGAGCGGGAGGTAACCGCATTATTCTGCCCGCCTGTTCTGCTCTCAACCCTTTCTTCAAACCCCTCAACCGATCTTCCCTATCCGATTTGTCGCTATGTGATTCCTGCCGGCGAGGCTTTTCCGGCCTCTCTTGTGAAGCCATGGTCCGAAGGTCGCCGACAAATTATTAACACTTACGGTCCGACTGAAGCGAGTACTGACACCAGTCGCCAGCTCTTAAGACCCAATGAGTCGGTCACGATCGGCACACCGTTTGCAGGTGTTTCCTACTTGATCTTGTCTCCTCACGACCTTCAACCTGTCCCTGCGGGTCAGGAAGGAGAGCTGTGTATCGGCGGGTGCCAACTTGCGAAAGGGTATCGGAATCTAGATGAGGTGACCGCTGAAAAATTTGTTGATCATCCAGAATTTGGGCGACTCTATCGTTCGGGCGATCGGTGTCATGTCGATCCTGATTCGGGTCGCGTCCATTTTCATGGCCGGTTAGACACACAGCTTAAAGTGCGGGGGTTTCGGGTTGAAACGCAACCCATTGAGTCATTGTTGCAGGATCATTTTGAAGAAGTAGAAACGGCGGTGCTGGATTGTCAAAACGATGAATTGATTGCTTTTGTCAAACTGCCTGAATCAAGTCAGATTTCTGACTCATCTTCAGTTGATGCTTTTTTATTACGAGCACCCTGGATCGACAGAGCGCATCAATTACTGAAAAGGTCATTTCCAGACTATGCAGTCCCTTCTCGTTATTTTGCGGTTCGGAAATTCAATCTGGTCTTGGCTTCTGGAAAGATTGATAGAAAAGCGTTGCCAAAGATTTCGAAAAATCTGGAGTTAAACGAAAACCAAATTAATCTTGACCCAAAAAATCAACATCAGGCATACGAATCAATCGACCAAGAAGTGCTCGGTATCTGTCGCTCAATTCTGGGAGAGGCATTAGATCATGATGATGATTTTCTTGATTGGGGTGCGCATTCGATATCGATAGCCCAGTTGAGTCAGTCCCTCCAATCTGCAGGTTACCCTGTGACAGTACGGAGCTTGCTGAGCGATACCAGAACAGCATCAGCGATCTCCAGAATACCGAAGCAGATGATTCATTCTGAAGGAGTGAATGCTAATTCGGAACAGGCGCGACCAAATCATTACGTCCCGGATGAAAACCTTAAAACAGCGAGACCAATTGATTTTAGGTGGTTCAGTTTTCTACAGGCTATTGGTATTGTGCTGTTGCGGCTTCCGACTTTATTTGTCGTGGTCTTATTGCTGGGATTCACGGATGCTGAATCGCTATTGATGCAAGGAAATCTTTTTTTATTTTTAATGGCGAGTGCCTTGGGATTTGGCGTTTACCTTATCTTGCCCGTGATTAATTTGTCATGGATTTATGTCATCAGGCGTGTTCTAGCGCATTCGGTAAATTGGGACATTCCGCCCGGTATTTATCATAAATATTCGACGATTCACTTGACCGTTTGGTTTATTGAGCAGCAGCAAAACATTGTGCTGCAACCTATGAAGAATATGGTTCGAAGCCCTGTTTTGTTTCGATGGATGATGGGGTCTCTCGGTGCCCATATTGCGCGTTCTGCTCATATTTCACAGAGCGTCGAATTCAGTGGGCCCTTGGCCCTGTTGACAGTAGAGCCTAATGCGGTGATCCAGTCATCCGCACAGGTCAGTACGTTGCGTTGGGAGGGAAATCACCTCGTTATTGGCAAAATAAAAATTGGTCACGCATCTAAAGTTGGTACGCGGGCAACGGTAGTCGCGGGGGCGGAAATCGGACCGTGTGCATGGGTTACCCCTTTGTCGTCTGTTGACCGTGCTATTCCGGGGCGGATCATGATTAGTGGTGTTCCGGGTGAGCCCGAAGCCGCCTATCAGCCCCTCGGTAGAAATAAAAAATACACCGATACCTCGTCTCCAATGGCTTTAACGGAGTTTCGAAATGTAGGGCTGCAGATTGTTTTGGAAATGTTTTTATTAGTGATGCCGGCTGCTGCGACGGCTGTGATCTCTCTGGAGTTTTTAGGATTCGATGCGATCGAGACCGCAATGCGGACAACGGGGCGTTTTTTCAGTCTTGATATCTTGTCATTATTTGGATTTGCAGTCGCAGGGATATGGCTTAGCATTGTGGCAAGCTCGACGGTTATTGCGTTGTTTCTGCGATTCACGCCCAGCCGAGCTGGTGTGATGGCGGCCGATTCCATACCCGGCGTGATGGCACGTTATCGGCAGCAAAAAATGAATCAGCTCCAGCAATTTTGGACTTGGAGCCTTACTGGACAGTATTTAAGGGCGCTATCCGGCGTGCGATTTTCGCGGATCGGCGGTTCCGAATGCGATGCGATGACTAATCTTTTGCCCGAGCATCTTAACGCTGATGCCAATATATTTTTAGCCCATGGGTGCTTTTGCAATGTTCTGGATGAGGAAGGAGAGACTCTGACGCTGCGCACGCTGCGCCTGCCATCAGCCTATTTTGCGAGCAACAATTCAGTCTCAGAGCATGGTCACTTGCCAGGCAATCTTCTGCTTGGCGTTTCAACTCCAATCGCGCCCTATTTGTTTCGACAACAATCGCAGATTTATCCGGATCCTGCCAGAGTCATCGCTGGAAATCCCCCGCTTGGGTTTGGTGTGGGCCGAAATAAACCGGGCGGCCATATCAGAAGACCTTCTTTTTTTCTTTTTGTTTCTCGATTTTTGCTCAGCGACCTTGGATCGGCTGGCGTCATTCCGGGGACCGCAATTTTTTTAGGGGTTGGACTTTTGGTTTGGACGGAGGGCCTCGGGTGGGGTGAGATCCTAACGACGGGCTTAGCCGCAATTCTCTTTTCGCTCGTTTTGCCGTTACTCGCCTTACTGGTGAAGTTGGTATTGGTTGGATCGCGTTGGGGTAGGGATCATTCAACCCCTTTTTGGTCAGTGCGTCATTTCACATACTTTCTGGCGCAGGATTGTTTTTTCCAGTGGTCGGGAATGTTCTTGACGAGTGCGGCAGGCACGGCATTAGCCAATCCATTATTAAGGATATTCGGGTGTCGCATTGGTAAGCAGACGTTGTTTGCAAATCCCATTCAGGTTTTTGATTGGCACGCGGCAGACATTGGAAACGGATGTGTGATTAATGGACAACTCCAACTGCATAGTTTTGAGGAGCGAGTGCTCACCGTACAACGATCCCGAATTGGAGATCATACTTGTTTTAATCACGGCGCTATGCTGATGGGTGGCGCGGAGATTGAATCAAACGTAACCATTGGGGCTCAGGCGTTGGTGCTTAAGGGAATGCGGTTAAAAACAGGGCGCCATCAAGGGAGTCCCTCTCAGTGGCTAGGGTATTGACCACATGTTGGTCATTCGAGCTAATGAAGAGTTTGACTAATTTCTTCGAATTGTCTCAAAACGTAAGTAAATGCCAAGACGCCATATCCATTCGAGTGGCCCGCGCTTAAAGTAACGCAACCAAACAGCCGCGAGTGCAAGCTGCCCAATATAAATGACAATCGCGAGGATCAACACGTGTGTTGGCCCGAGCCTGTACGCGTACCCGAGTCCGTATCCGTAGAAAATACTGGTGAAGATCAAACTTTGTGTGAGATACAGCGTAAGACTCATTTGCCCCGCCTGTGCCAGTAGGGTTAGTAATCTAGGTTGAGCCTTGATTGCGACCCACCACTGAATGGTAAAGAACCACGCGCTGATGAGTAAG
>JADHSN010000079.1 GCA_016776875.1 Gammaproteobacteria bacterium
AACGCGAAATTTTCAATGATACGGTCCGTCGGGACGGTGGGGGGAATGACGCTATTTTCCCGGATCTCGGGCCTTATTCGGGATATCGCTTTTGCCCAGTTCTTGGGTAGTGGGGCAATCGCGGACGCCTTTTTTGTCGCGTTCAGAATTCCTAATTTTTTTCGACGAATCTTTGGTGAGGGCGCACTGTCTGTCGCTTTTGTCCCCATTTATTCAGAATTTGAAACCCAGTACCCGGAAAGGGAGACCAGGGCATTTCTTGACTTAATGGCGGGTCGACTCGGCGCGGTGTTGATGGTGTTTACGATTATCGGTGTCGTGGGGGCGCCTGTATTCGTGCAGGTAATGGCGCCAGGCTTTTCAAGTGATCCTGAAAAGTTTGAGGCGACGGTCGTTATGCTTCGTTGGACTTTCCCCTATCTTTTCTTTATTTCGCTGGTCGCACTTGCCGCCGGCATCCTAAATACGCACAACCGATTTGCCGCGGCTGCTGCGACACCGATTCTTTTGAATGTTTGTTTGATTGTGACCGTATGCTTTTTTGTGCCGGCCAATATCGATTCGTCGATAGCGCTTGGCGTTGGAGTCTTAATCGCGGGAATAATCCAATTTGCATTTCAGTTTCCATTTCTAAAGCGGGTTTCAAGAATTCCATCCCCTAAGTTACTGGCGAAAGACAAGACTCAGGCGCGCGGCGCCGAAGGCGTCAAGCAGGTCATGACGCTCATGGTGCCCGCAATCTTTGGGGTTTCAATTGCGCAGATTAATCTTTTGATCAATACAGTTCTCGCCTCCTTTTTAGTCACCGGTAGCGTGTCATGGCTGTATTATTCTGATCGGCTTATGGAGTTTCCACTGGGCGTATTTGGTGTCGCACTTGCAACGGTTATTCTGCCGTCTTTGTCACGCCATATCGCCGAAAATCAAGAGCGCGCGTACAGTGAAACACTCAATTGGGCGCTAAAGCTCGTCTTTTTGGTTTGTCTGCCGGCGGCTGTTGGTCTCGCATTATTGGCGTTCCCATTGATCGTAACGCTTTTTAATTATGGCGCGTTCTCTGATGTGGACGCGGCAATGTCAGCCAGGAGTCTTGCCGCGTTTTCAATCGGTCTTCTCGGTTTTGTTGCCGTGAAAGTACTCGCGCCCGGATTTTATGCGCGGAAGAATACAAAGACGCCGGTGGTGATTGGCGCGGTCGCGATGGCAGTTAACGCGGTTGTTGCGCTTTCTCTAATCTGGCATTTTGACCATGTTGGACTTGCACTGGCAACAAGCATCGCGGGACTCGTTAATGCCAGTTTGTTATTTTGGCAACTCAAAAAAGTAAGTGGATTTTCGCTTAGCCCGGAGTGGCCCGGTTTTCTGTTTAAGGTGCTGATCTCGGTGAGCACCATGGGATTGGTTCTTTTTTGGGGCGTCCCTGAAAATATTTTTTGGCTTCACTCTGATGTATTTCAACGAATCACCGGCCTGACTTTCTGGATTGTTATTGGCGGTACGGTTTATGTGCTCGCGCTGTACCTTTGCAGAATACCCGTGCATCGTTTTTTTGAACGGGAAAAAAGTTGATCGATCAAAAGTCTGCGGTCGTTGTCGCCATCATCGGCGAGCTGGGTGATGAGCGTATTTTTTCGCTCTCTGATGCTCGTCAGACACTTGATTTGGTCCAGAAACTCACCCGGACGGCGGTGAAGGAATTGTCTCCTTGCCAGTCTAGAATGAACGCCATGTTGGATTGTGACCCTCGGCTGGTTGCGCTTGAGAAAGAGTTTGAAGTTATTGTGCGCAAGTGGGTAATGCAAGTCCGACGTCTTGGTGTAAAAGTTTACGGACTGTGGGAACTGGGGTTTGATACCGGAGAGGGCTATTTGTGTTGGCGCTATCCCGAAATCCGCTTGGGATACTTTCTGGAATATGGGGAAGATTTTCAATGTCGTCGGCCTTTAAAATCAGTAATTGAAGAGACGCAGCCCGAGTGGGCGTTTCAGTAATTTTTGGCGGTTAAAAACATCATGAGACTCATTAGAGACCTTCACAGCGTACGGGAATCGACAAAACCTTCCGTGGTGTCCATCGGCAACTATGATGGCGTGCATGTCGGGCATGTGAAAATCCTCGACCTGCTGAAAGCGAAATCAGATGCAATTGGGGGTCAAGCGACGGTTCTGACTTTTGAGCCACACCCGCATGAGTTCTTTAGTCCCATGAATGCACCACCGAGGTTGATCAGGTGGCGGGATAAGGTTGAAAAGCTTAAAGCCCAAGATGTACACCAGGTCATGACGTTGCGTTTTAATGAGACACTTTCTCAAACTTCCGCAGAGGATTTTGTGAAGCAGGTGTTGGTTGATGCCTTGAACACACAACACGTTGTCATCGGGGATGACTTCCGTTTTGGGCGTAAGCGCCACGGCGATGTGGCGATGCTGGAATCACTGGGTCATCAATACGGATTTAGTCTGACCACGATTGATACTTGCATGCTCGAAGGGGAGCGAATCAGTAGCACACGAATTCGGGAAGCGCTTCGGGCTGATGATTTTGATTTGGCCCATCGACTCCTGGGTTATCCATTTGCGATTCGGGGTCGAGTCGCGCATGGGGATAAGCGAGGGCGTACGATCGGATTTCCGACTGCGAATATTATTCTACCGAGTGATAATTTGCCTGTATGGGGTGTTTACGCAGTTAAGGCGCACTTCAAGAACCAGCCGTCAAAGACGGGGGTTGCTAATGTCGGAATTCGACCAACCGTTGGCGGAGACCGGGTGTTGCTAGAGACGCATCTTTTTGATTTTGACGGAGATATCTATGGGTGCCGCATCGAGATTGAATTTGCTTCAAAGATAAGAAATGAAGAAAAGTTTGAATCATTCCAACAGTTAAAAGACCAGATCGAGCGCGATGCGGCTGCCGCCCGAGCCTGGTTTGAAATTAATTCTGAGTCGGGCGCGGTGTAGTGGCTCAATCCATCCACCAAAGAGCAATATTTTTCTTGCTTGCTGCTGGGTTGGCGGGAATTGACTGGTGGTCGAAAAGATTGATGCAGGAAACGCTTCAGACCGAAGCTGTCATCCCGGTTTTTGAGGGACTTCGGTTTGTATTGGTGTATAACCATGGCGCCGCATTTGGCTTTTTGAGCTCAGCGGGTGGTTGGCAGCGCGGGCTTTTTATTTTGCTCGCAGTCTTAGTGAGCATTTATCTGGGTTATCGACTCTGGCTGGCTCGCCCCGATGAGCGACACTTTAATCTGGGGCTGGTTTTTATTTTAGGCGGTGCACTCGGAAATCTAATCGATCGCATCATCCTCGGCTATGTTGTTGACTTTATCGATATTTATTTTCAAAACTGGCATTGGCCCGCATTTAATGTGGCAGATATTGCTATCTCGGTGGGCGCGGGGATCGTCATTTTGGATAGTTTTGGCATAGGGCGAGCGTCGGGTAAAAAGGATTCATCATGAGCAATCTTAAGGCCGAATTAGGGGATCAGGTCAGTATTCGTTATCAGATCTTTGATAGCGAAGGTGTACTTCTTGACGAGGCGCAGGAGTCGTTGGAGCAAATTACGCTTGGATCGGGAGAGCTGCCCACGACAGTTGAATCGGCGATCCTTGGCTCGAGAGAGGGCGATATCGAAAGGGTGTCGATCTCCGCAGGGGATGGTGCTTTTGGTCAGCATGATCCTGACCGCGTGCAAACATTGTCGTTAGAGCAGTTCTCTGAAATCGAATCAACCGAGATTGGGTCGCTGATTGAGTTTGAGTTACCCAGCGGAGAGATTTTGGTTGGGGTGGTTGCGAGCAAATCTGAATTAGAGATCCAGATTGATTTTAATCATCCATTAATCGGGCGAGATTGTTTGTATGAGGTCGAGGTGGTATCGATCGGATCGCCAAATGATCTTTGATTCGGATGGTCAAGAGCGAGGAAAATAAAGCGGTGAGTCATTTTAATATTCAACTCGCGAATCCGAGAGGATTTTGTGCGGGCGTTGATCGTGCGATTGAAATCGTTGAGCGCGCGCTCTCAATTATTGGAGCGCCCGTGTATGTTCGCCATGAGGTGGTGCACAATCGGTTTGTGGTTGACGATTTGCGAGAAAAAGGAGCGGTGTTTGTGCAGGAGCTTGACGAAGTGCCAGATGGAAGCACCGTTATTTTTAGCGCTCACGGTGTCTCTCGTGAAGTCAAAGAAACAGCAAAGAAGCGAAAGCTTCATGTGTTCGACGCAACATGCCCGCTGGTAACCAAAGTGCACAGCGAAGTTATCCAGTATGGAAGACAAGATAAAACTGTGATTCTCGTGGGTCATTCGGGACATCCCGAAGTTGAGGGCACGATGGGGCAGGCCACTGGAGATGTGTTGTTGGTTGAGACTGTTGAAGATGTAGCCCGGCTTGAGGTCACAGACGACACTTCTCTGGCGTTTGTCACGCAGACAACCCTCTCGGTTGATGATACCAGTCAAATCTTGGGCGCACTTAGAAAGCGATTCCCGCTGATTGAAGGTCCGAAGCGGGACGATATTTGTTATGCGACTCAGAATCGCCAGGATGCAGTCCGTGAATTGGCGACTATTTGTGATGCGATTTTAGTGGTGGGATCAGCAAACAGTTCAAATTCCAATCGACTGCGGGAGTTAGCTGAGCAAGAGGGGGCAAAGTCGGTATTGGTCGATGGCGCTGACGATATTGATTCTTCGTGGGTTTTGAGCGCGAAAACGGTCGGGGTGACGGCCGGTGCTTCAGCACCTGAAGTTCTGGTTAAAGATGTCATTGCGAAGCTGACAGATTTGGGAGGGGTTGTTCAGGGTGGAACGCATCCTGCAGATGAAGGGATCTCTTTTTCGCTTCCGGTTGAGCTTAGAAATAGCCGGTAACAGTTTGCAAAGACACGGTCAATACTGCTTGAGCAGAAGACGGATGGAATTAATCATTATCGGTGTTCTATATGTGATTGGCGCAGGCCTCTGGACAGCGAAAATGGGAACTCAGCACAAGTACACCTTTGCGTTCAATATTGGATGGCTGATGATCTTGTTGGTTGTTTATCTGATAATCGCGCCAACCATTATCGATTCGACAAATTAAAAGGTAGAATCCGTTCTGCTGTTTGGATAGCCGGTGTAGCTCAGTTGGTAGAGCAGCGCATTCGTAATGCGAAGGTCGTAGGTTCGAATCCTATCTCCGGCACCAGGTTTGTGCATTCGCGGTCTTCACTTTACCGATAACGCTATGAGTATTGAAATCAGGAAAAGAGTCCTCGTAACCGGAGGCGCCGGCTTTTTAGGGTCGCATTTGTGTGATCGACTGGTGGCCGCTGGCAATGATGTGGTTTGCGTAGATAATTTTTATACAGGCGCTAAGGAAAATATTGTTGACTTGCGCGATAAACCTAATTTTGAGCTGATTCGCCACGATATCACCTTCCCGCTTTACGTGGAGGTCGACGAGATTTATAACCTGGCGTGTCCGGCCTCGCCCGTGCACTATCAGCACGATCCGGTTCAAACGACAAAGACATGTGTTCACGGGGCTATTAATATGCTCGGCCTTGCGAAGCGGACGGGGGCGCGGATCCTTCAGGCGTCAACCAGCGAGGTTTATGGGGACCCCGAAGTGCACCCTCAGCAAGAGTCGTATTGGGGGCGCGTAAACCCCATCGGCATACGATCTTGCTATGACGAAGGCAAACGTTGCGCCGAAACACTTTTTTTTGATTATCACCGGCAGTATGGCCTTGATATCAAAGTTGCCCGAATTTTTAATACTTATGGCCCCCGCATGCATCCTGACGATGGACGGGTGGTCTCAAATTTTATTGTCCAGGCACTTAAAGGTGATCCCATTACGATTTACGGAGATGGAAGTCAGACCCGATCGTTCTGTTTTGTCGATGATTTAATCGATGCTTTTTTAAAATTAATGAAAACTGATCGTGAGGTTACCGGTCCGGTCAACTTAGGTAATTCAGGTGAGTTTACGATCGCGGAACTTGCTGAACGGGTCGTTGAATTGGTGGGTTCGAGCTCTGAAATTGTGTACCAGCCTCTGCCACAAGATGACCCTTTGCAAAGGCGGCCTGATCTAACGCTTGCGGATCAACTTCTCGACTGGCGGCCTAAGGTGGACCTCGAGGAGGGGTTGCGTCCGGTGATTGACTACTTTCGAGGCGTGTTGAATTCAGGTTAGATCGCTTGATTCGGGCATTGATTTTTTAATAATTGAGACAGGCTCACCTCACGAGCCAGTGTTGACTTCAGACTCGCTCCTGGACTTTAAGAAAAGGAGCGAAAATGGAAAATTTCCTTGATTTTACGGGCTGGTTTATCAGTACGATGGTAGCGGCCGTCATTTCAGCCGTTTTAGTCCCGATGATCGGAGTAGGGCTCGATAGCGGCCACCTTCTCGGCCTTGAGCTATGTTTGAGCATCGGCGGTGGGAGTGGCATTTATCTTCTTTGGCAGGGGCGAAAAATCACAGGGCTGCCTCAGCTCATGACACTCAAAAAAACAAAGCGTGAGAAATTAGAGCCAAGGCTGATCCAAGCATTTAACGCCAGTTAGTGATTGGTGTTTATTTATAGAGACTGGGCTCCCCGGGAGGGCGCGTTTTGAAACGCTTGTGCACCCAGAGGTACTGATTGGGAGCTTGTGTGATGCAGTTTTCAATTGCCGCATTCATCGCTGTTGTGTCGGCCTCATCGTTACCGCTTGGAAAGTCTTTGAGGGGCTCGCCAAAAACAATTTCAAAACCTGTGCCGTCCGGCTTCATGTAAGTTGCGCATGTCAGCGCTTTCGCTCGGCCTAATTTCGAGAGCTTGCCAAGGACGGGCCAGGTCGCTGTTGAAATTCCAAAAAATGGCGCAAAAAGTGCACGGCGTGGTCCCGGATCCTGATCCGGAAGGTAATAACAAGGTTTACCCTGTTGAATTGCCCGAATGAGGTGTCTTAAATTACTTTTGCGCTCGAATAGCTTGCTGCCAAACCGTTGTCTTGCTTTCAGCATCGCGCGGTCAAAAACAGGGTTGTGGCTATATTGGTAAATGCTGATTCCATCAAATCGAAGCGAAAGGAAAACGCCCCCTAATTCAAGTCCCACCATATGAGGCGCAATTAGAACTGCGCCTTGTCCCGTCTCGAGTATTTCGGTCAGTAAGTGTTGGTTTTTGACGGTCACCAAAGATAAAAGCTTGTCTTTAGATGCCCACCAGACCGTCCCCGTATAGAGTGCCATTCTGGCGATGTTTCGAAAATTTTCTTTAACGAGTTGTTGGATTTCAACCTTGGATTTATGAGGCATGCAAAGCTCAAGATTTCGCTCTGCAATTCGACGTCTTGAGGATACAAATGTTCGAAGCAGATCCCCAATCACGGTTCCGACAGGGTAAAGAATTCGCATGGGGACTAGACTTAAAGCCCAAAGGCAGCCCAGACCAATCCAACTCGCGAGATAGCGAGGTCTAAAAGGATTCCCAGCATTGCGTTTCATAGTTTGTATTTTAGAAGAATAAACGCCAGGTGGCTGTTATCCAAGTTCGAACTGTCTTTGGAGTGTATAAAGATTTTGACGCGATCTTATAAAGTTTATGGATAAGAAAAGCCGATGTTCCCCGGCCATGGTGTGGTATATTTTTCGCGCTGGATTTAGCGACCTTTGAGTCGATTCTTACCTTGAGGAGGCCTTTTGACCGAGACAATTGTACTCACCGCGGAAATGATGGCGGTGATGGGAATCTTGGGTCTCACTATCTTTCTGTTTGCTTTTGAAGTGGTGCGTGTTGATGTTGCGGCGGTCTGCATCATGGTTTTACTGGGGCTGACCTCATTGGTCCCCGGTTACGACGGCCTGATTCCGGTTGAACATCTCTTTGACGGATTCTCCAGTAACGCAGTTATCTCAATTATTGCAGTAATGATTATTGGCGCAGGCCTGGATAAAACCGGCATCATGAGTCAATTGGCCGGCAAGATCCTTAAATATGGCGGCCGGACAGAGAGTCGAATTATCGCGATTATCTCCGCAACCGTGGGCGTTATTTCAAGTTTTATGCAGAATATCGGCGCTGCTGCGTTGTTTTTGCCAGTTGTGACGCGAATTGCTCGACGCGGAAATCTCCCGATCTCGCGACTGTTAATGCCAATGGGTTTTTGTGCGATTTTAGGCGGCACCATGACGATGGTCGGCTCGAGCCCGCTTATTTTATTAAACGATTTGATTCAAACCTCAAATCGTACACTTCCCTCGACCGTTGATCAGATGCAAAGTTTCTCTTTGTTTTCGGTTTCGCCGATCGGTCTGGTGATGGTGGTCAGCGGTATTTTGTATTTTATTTTCTTAGGGCGTTACGTGCTTCCGGTCGTAAAAGATAAGCCTCAAGAAATGGGCAGCACCTTGCAGTATTTCTCAGAGGTTTATGGTATCTCGGGTCAGGTGTTTGAAGCTCGGATAACAGCCGATAGTCCTCTCGCGGGGACGCTGATCTCAGAGATTGGTAGTGCGGGACGGGGAGGCTGGATCGTCGCCGTCCGTACCGGCGACGAGTTGACGGTGGCGCCTTCAGGCGATACTCCGCTTTGGGAGGGTACTGACCTCGCCATTATGGGTCCACTGGAATCAGTCGAGGCCTTTTGTCGAGACCAGGCCCTTGAACTCAGTAAAGAGATGGATGTTTTCTCTGAAATTTTGAGTCCGACGGCGGCAGGCATTATTGAAGTTGTGGTCCCACCAGACTCTAATGTGATCGGGCAATCTATAAAAGAGCTTGCGGTACGCCAGAGATACGGAGCGACCGTTTTGGCTATTTTCCGGATCGATCAGGTCATTGACCGAGATCTACCCGAGTTTGTGGTCCAGGCGGGAGATACGCTCGTGCTCCATGCCCGGTGGAAAAATATTGCCCCAATAGCAGAGAATAATGACTTCGCGGTTGTGACAGATTTTCCGAGAGACGATACGCGCCCGAATAAACTTCCGCACGCGATTATCTTTTTTGTGATTACGCTTGGGTTGATCCTGTTTTCGGATATGCTGTTGTCAGCTGCGCTGATGACCGGTGCGATTGGCATGATTATTTCCGGCGTGCTTCGAGTCGATGAAGCTTATCAATCGATTGGATGGCAGAGCGTGTTCTTGCTCGCGAGCCTGATTCCGCTCGGTCTGGCGGTTGAAACCACTGGCACCGCAGCGTGGATTGCGCAGCAGACCCTGGTCACGATGGGCGATGTCCCCATTTGGGTCCTGCAGACCATGGTCGCGGTGCTTGCGACTATTTTTACTTTGCTGATGTCG
>JADHSN010000080.1 GCA_016776875.1 Gammaproteobacteria bacterium
AATAAATACTACATCCTCGATTTACAACCAAAAAATTCAATGATCGGATGGTTGGTTGCGCAAGGCCACACCGTTTTTGTGATTTCCTGGATTAATCCTGATCGCAATTTGGCCGAGAAAGGATTCGATGATTATCTGCTCGAAGGACCTCTGGCAGCGCTTGACACGATCGAGAAAATTACGGGCGCCTCTGAAACAAACACAATCGGCTACTGTCTCGGCGGTACGCTTTTGTCGGCAACGTTGGCCTATCTTTCCGCCATCGGAGAAAGCGACCGCGTTTCGAGTGCGACATTTTTGGCGACGATGATTGACTTTGAAAATCCCGGAGATCTTGGTGTTTTTATCGACGATGAGCAAGTCACCAATCTCGAAAAAAGAATGAATCAGGATGGCTTTCTCGACGGTAGCGATATGGCGACCACCTTTAATATGCTTCGGGCCAACGATTTGATCTGGTCCTTCGTGGTCAACAGTTATCTGATGGGAGACAAGCCTCCCGCATTTGATCTTTTGTATTGGAACTCGGATTCCACGCGTATGCCGGCAAAAATGCATAGTCAGTATCTACGGAAAATGTATCTCGAAAATAGTTTTAAGGAACCCGGCGGCATGATCCTTGCAGGAATTCCGCTCGACGTATCATCAATCAAGAATCCAGCTTTTTTTCTCGGGACTGTTGATGACCATATCGCACCCTGGAAATCGACTTTTAGCGGCGCATCGCTTTTTAAGGGGCCGACAAAGTTCGTGTTGTCAGGGTCTGGCCATATAGCGGGAGTGGTTAATCCCCCGTCAGCCAATAAATATGGGTATTGGAGTAGTCGCGAGAGGCCGAAAGGGGATCCCGATAACTGGTATCAGAAAGCGGCTTTAAAAGAAGGTTCGTGGTGGCCCCACTGGCAGCGATGGATTACAAAATACGCTGGATCAAAAGTGGCGCCTCGAAAGCCGGGACGCAAAAAAGATTTTCCAGCACTCGAAGCCGCGCCCGGAAGCTACGCAGCGCGGCGCTTCGATTAGGCGCCATGATGCGGGTGGTTATCGACGCCGCCAGAAAACCCGCGTGCCTTTTCCCCGCCACTTGGGATCATCATATGAACACCCGGTCCAGCCTGATCCGGGCAAAGAGGTAATCACGGATTCATTAGACCAGTTGTAAGATTTTGAAAACAGATCGGCAGCGCCATAATTATCCATCACAACAACTTCAAGTTGATCGCCGGCTCGAGCGGCTAGAATTTCCTGAAGCTGATCTCGATCATAGCCATCGTCCGGATCAACCGACAGTACGGTGCATGCACCAAGCCGTTCGGCGATTTGAAGCACTTGACCAGGGTCGGATTCAGCAATCATATGAGCGTTGTTGATGTTGCGACCAGAGGCTTCTTGGATCACGGAATCGGCCCATTCTAGATTCGGTTCGATGCCAATGACGAACTGAGCGCGTCGGGCAAAAAAGAGAGTTGACCCGCCCGTGCCGACCTCAATCACGTTATCTGTTGGCTTCACTAACTCATCAAGACGTTGCACTGCGCCGGGTGTCATCCACGGCACTTCGTACTCCATGGCAAATCCGCCGCTGACATAATTATCAGGAATTCGTACGGTCATAGTTTATCTCTCTAGTTTTTGTAAGGGTCTGCAGCATCTCTGAGTCCGTCGCCAAAAAAATTAAACGCCAGAATAATCACAATGACGGGTACGACGGGTAGCATCAGCCAGGGATATAGTGCAACAACGTTGATATTTTGTGCTTCGTTTAATAATACGCCCCAACTTGTGATTGGCGGTCGTAAACCGAGGCCGAGAAAGCTGAGCGCGGTCTCGCCGAGGATCATTCCTGGAATTGAAAGGGAAGCGGAGGCGATCAAGTGACTCATAAAACCAGGGAGTAAGTGTCGCCCGATAATTCTCCCGGGTTTGGCACCCATTAGTTGGGCGGCAGTGCAATAGTCTTCCTCGCGAAGCGCCATCAATTTCGACCGCACCGCACGCGCAAGCCCTGTCCAGTCCAATAAGGCAAGGATTATGGTGATTCCGAGAAAAATGAGCAACGGACTCCATGTGACCGGCAAGACGGCAGAGAGTGCCATCCATAATGGAATTTCCGGAAAAGATCGAAGCACTTCAATTAACCGTTGAACCAGTGCGTCGACCCAACCGCCAAAGTATCCAGCTAATCCTCCGATCACAATTCCCAAAAAGAAACTCACTGCGATGCCAACGAGCCCGATGGTTAACGAGATTCTCGATCCATAAATGATCCTCGAAAGGAGGTCACGCCCCAATCGATCAGTACCGAGAAGGAATAGTTCGCCTGCTTGGGGCTTTGATATAAGTGAATAGGCCGGCGTCGGATTTAGTGAGTCGATTCCAGGGTCATATTTTAATGTTTCGGCCGAGGGGCATACAAAATGAAATCGTGATTCGAGAAGCCCCCAGAACCGATAAGTGTCACCCGAGCAGAAAAAACGAATCGGCTGGATTTTATTCTTGTCGGGACTGAACTCACGTTTAAGGGTGTTCATATCCAGCTTGAAGTTATAGCCATACACAAACGGCCCGATGAATTTTCCTTCGTGAAACAGGTGAATTGCTTGCGGTGGCGCATGAATAAAACGGGTCCGCGTGTGAAGATCATAGGGCGCAAACCACTCGGCCAGAGCGGCCACCAGGTAAAAAAGAAGAAGAATGAATCCCGAAATAAGCGCGAGCCGATGTTTTTTAAGTTTCCACCACATCAATCGCCACTGCGATGCGAGATACAAGGATTCCTGATTTTTTGAGAGTTTTTCGACCGAGTACGGATCAAATGGCTCTTCAGAGACGAAATGGCGGGGCTTGGACTGATTCACTTTGATATCGACCCTTGAAGACGGATCCGTGGATCCAGGACAGCAAGCAGAAGATCTGAAACCAGCATTCCTAATACGGTCAGAATTGCGAGAAACATTAAAAAAGAACCTGCTAAGTACATATCCTGACTTTGCAGTGAAGCAATCAATAGCGGCCCGGTCGTCGGCAGCGAGAGAACAACAGCTGTCACTTCAGCTCCGGAGATGATGCTTGGAAGCAGATTGCCAATGTCTGCGACAAAAAAATTGAGTGCCATTCGAAGCGGATATTTGCGCAATAACTTTCCCGGCGGCAAGCCCTTGGCTTTACCTGTGGTGACGTACTGTTTCCCAAGCTCATCCAGCAGGTTTGCGCGCAGACGGCGAATCATCGCTGCGGTGCCGGAGGTGCCGATCACGATTACCGGAATCCAGAGATGCTCAAGAATTGAGAACAACTTTTCGCTGCTCATGGGTTCGTCAATAAATCTGGGATCCATTAATCCGCCGATTGAGGTTCCGAAGTAGACATTAGCGAAATAAAGCATCACGAGTGCCAGCAAAAAGTTCGGAGTTGCGAGACCAATAAATCCGATAAAGGTCAATCCATAATCACCCCAGCTGTACTGGTGGGTCGCCGAGTAGATGCCGATTGGAAATGCGATTAACCAAGTGAAAACGATCGTGACAACCGAAATGAGAATGGTCAGAAACATACGGTCACCAATCACATCGTTGACAGGCATATCATATTCGAAAGAGTAGCCTAGATCGCCCTGCATAAAACCAAAAGCCCAATCAAGATATTGTTTCCACATCGGTTGATCGAGCCCGTACTGCTCGCGAAGAAACGCGATTTTCTTTTGGTCGATGCTTTCACCCTGCGCTTGCATCGTCGCAATGTGACTTTCAAGATAATCACCTGGCGGCAATTGAATAATGACAAACACAATCACACTGATGGCAATCAGTGTTGGGATCATCGTCAGTAATCGTCTAATTGAATAGCGAAGCATTAGCGGGGACGCGATGATTTATTGTTCCAACCAGAACGTGTCCGGTCGATACATCCCAAAATAAGCCCCGGGCGCCCAAGCATAAATACCCTCGTCCGGCACATTGCGAAGGCGGGCGTCAATCACAATAGGTTGCGGGACAGAATTCACTGTGCCGATGCTAAATACCTGCTCAGCATGGATTTTGAGCATCTCCTGCCAGGCCTCGGTGCGTTTAGTGTGGTCGGCCGCGCGCCGCCATTGCCCAAGCAAGGCAACCAGCGCTTTGACTTCGGGCAGAGCCGGCGCCTCACCGGTTTGACCGCCGGTCTCAAAAAATTGCCCCCAGACCGGCCATTGCGGCTGTGTCTGGTTCGTTGGCGCCAAATCAGTGGGAGGACTGTTTGAAGTCGGTAGTCCGTTATCAAGACCGGTCCATATCGACATCAGAGCTTCGCCGGAATAAAGTCGTTCTCGAAATACTTCTCGCTGAGAGGGTTTCGTGAATATCTTTAAGCCCAGGTTCAGCCAGGTATCATGAATAAGCTCCATGACATCGGTTTGCTCTGTGCTTTCTCCCGCTGAATGAACTACGACCTTCAATGGACGACCACTTGGAAGAAGTCGGAGGTTTTCTTCATTGCGGGCAGTCAAGCCGATTTCATCAAGCAGGGCATTAGCCTTATCGGGGTTGTATGTGCTCCAGGCGCTGGCGTAGTCGCGCTTGAAAAGAGGGCTCTGCGGGAGCACGGTATTTGCGCTTTCATTCACAATGCCAAAGTAAATTACTTCATTGATTTCCGTCCGATCAATACCCAAAGACAGCGCTCTTCGAAACCTGACGTCCCTTAAAAGTTCTCGCCATTCGCTGTCATTCGCATTCAGATTGGGGTAAATCGCGATTTGTGATCCGATTCCCATTTTCCAAAGTCTGACAACGAAATCATTACGTTTTTCACCCTCTTTCAAAAAAGGATAATTATCCAATCTCAGATAGCGTGCTTGAAGGCCAGATTCACCAGCTCCGGTCTTGGCAGGGATGAGTCCTGAACTGGCAATATTGACAATAATGCGATCGAGATACGGTAGTTGCTGACCTTGTGAATCAACGCGATGAAAGTAAGGGTTTCGCTCAAAGATAAATCGCTCCGAGGGGGCTGATGTGATGCACCGCCAGGGCTGGAGGGTCGGCAGGTCCGGATTATCAAATTTGTATTGATGCCCATACCGGGTATGTAAACCTGCCCAGTTGCGGACCCCGGCCTCGTCAACCATCGCCTCAAGTTTTTCCGGGTCGACATATTTGCCGTGAAATTGCTTTAGGTAGTGAGCGGGCGCATAGATGTATAGCGGCCGAGCCCCTGCAAGAGAGGGTAAAAATAAGGGATTAGGGGCGGGCCATTCGTATCGAATGGTGTGGCGATCAATAATATCGACTCTCGGTGGACTTCCATCAACGAGTAGATCTTCCGGTAAACCAAAAGGCGAGAGCATCTCGTTGTTGGCGATGTCCTCCCAGAAGTAACGAAAATCTTCGCTGGTAAACGGTTTGCCGTCAGACCAACGATGCCCGGGTCTCAAATGAAAAGTAAAGCGGCGATCTTCCTCATTATCTACTGCGAGTGCAATGTCGTTTTGAAGTTCAAGTTCAGGATTGAAGCCGACGAGACGCGAATATCCATAAACCGTGAGCATCCGGGTGTCTTTACTGCTCGCCATTAATATTTCAATTTCGCCGCCTTGCTGTCCTGTCGTTTGACCCAGAGCAGGGAGGTCGATTTTGAGCGGGCTCAAGGGTAGGCGTTGCGCTTCTGGAGGGAGGGCGTCAGCCGAGACCCGTTCCGCAAGTAAAGGCGCTTCTGCGTGTACCACCGTGATAGCGCCGATCAATCCGGCTACCAAGCTGATAATCGCAAATACTCTGCTTTTCAATTTAATTAATCTCCGAAAATTATATGGCATGCGCACGGACATGATGTTGATTGCCAAGATCGATCCACCTCGCGCTTTCACCAACCTCAAAACGAAATACAGCAGGCCAGCGTTCGGGATCATTGCCACCCAGGGCATTAATCGTATTAAAGTCGAGCGGTCGGCTGATATCAGGGTGAGGCACGGCGTGCAGTAAGGATTGCGTGTAAGGATGAGTCGGGTTGGAAAAAAGTTCACTTCGGGGTGCGATCTCAACAATACGACCACGATGCATGACTGCAATTCGATCCGCAATATAGTCGATCACCGCCAGATTATGGGAGATAAACAGATAAGTGAGTCCAAGTTCATCTTTTAAATCCTTAAGCAAGTTGAGGACTTGTGCCTGAATTGACACATCTAATGCGGACACCGGTTCATCGCATATGAGAAGTTCAGGTTGGAGTGCAAGCGCGCGAGCAATACTGATTCGTTGGCGTTGTCCGCCGGAAAAACTATGGGGATAACGATTGAGAAATCTTGGATCGAGCCCAACCAACTGCATTAATTCCTGAACGAGATCACGTTGTGCTTCGAGATCACCCTCGTTGTGAATCACAAAGGGTTCTCGAACGATATCAAACACGGTCATCCGGGGGCTCAAGGAACTGAAGGGGTCCTGGAAGATCAACTGCATTTTTTTCCGCATCGCCATAAGGTCGCTGCCCTCGAGACTGAGGATATCAATTGGACCATTTGGCCCCCGATACTGAATCCTCCCCGAGTCGGGTGATAATGCGCGCATGAGCATCTTGCTCAGTGTTGTTTTCCCGCAACCGCTTTCGCCGACAAGGCCAAGACATTCGCCTTGGGCGATCTCGAAACTGACGTCATCGACTGCCTGAATGTTTGACGAGGGCGCTTTAGTGAGAAAGCCTCCGGAACGAATCGTAAAACGTTTGCTCAGTCCGCTAACCTTTAAAAGGGCGTTTGATTGAGACTTGATGGCCAGTTTTCTCTGGAAGTGCGCACCTAATTTTTGGTCAATGGGGCGAACCGGCACCAGTCGATCATCTTTGTCCATGCCGAAGCGGGGCACCGCCTTGAATAACGCTGACAGGTAAGGATGGCGCGGATTTTCAAAAAGATCCTTTGCGGATCCGCTTTCTACAACTTTCCCGTGATACATGACGACGAGTTCTTCAGCCATATTTGCGACAACGCCAAGATCATGAGTAATGAGCAATAACGCCATCTTGAGATCCTGTTGAAGATCCCTGATTAAATTCAATATTTGAGCTTGCACGGTCACATCAAGTGCAGTCGTCGGTTCATCCGCGATGAGAAGCGCAGGTCGACAGACCAGCGCCATCGCAATCATTGCGCGTTGGCGCAATCCGCCTGACAGCTCGAACGGATAAGTTCTGAGCGCCCGAGACGGGTTTGGAAAGCCGACCAAATCCAGCATCGCTTCGGTTCGCGAGAGTCCTTCCGACCGGCTGGTTTCCTGATGCAAAAAAAGCGCCTCACTAATTTGATCGCCGATTGTGTGCAAGGGGGATAGCGCCACCATTGGCTCCTGAAAAATAATAGAGATCTTCCCGCCGCGGATTTTTCGAAGCGCCGGATCATCTTGAGAGAGGGTTGAAATCTCCGTTATGGATTCGGACTGAGGGTCCCGAAAGATAATTTCGCCAGAGGTGATCCGCGCGGTAGCGGGTAAGATTCCCATGATCGCCTGCGCGGTCACTGATTTACCTGATCCCGATTCTCCGACCAGCGCGATCGTGCTCGCTTTTTCAATATCAAAATCGACGCCTTTGAGTACCTCAATTTCTCCAGTCGCCATCTCAAAGGACACTCTTAAATTTCGAACAGAGATGATGGGTTCATTCATGGGTAATGTTCACTCATCAATGTGATTAGCAATCCAGGGTGTCTGGCACCGCTATTTGATTCGCATGGAAGATTTTCCTGGCAACATCTGGATAGTCGGTCGTAATCCCTGTCACGCCCCACTCCAGCGTCTTTTTAATATCAGCTGACTCATTGAGTGTCCAGGGATGAACACCCAGTCCTAAATTCCTCGCGTGAGCCACACTTTGTTGGCACAAGTCACCATACCAGGGCCCCCAGTAATCCCCGCCAGCGGCGACAACCGCGTCGGCGACGGTTCCGTTATGACAGAACGGATCGAATCCTGCTAGCCATGGGGATGATCTTTCATTCCAAACGGTTGGGTCATCATCGTGCTCAGCGCTCAGAAATCCGGTGGGTATGCTCTTGCATTGTCGCTTAGTTTCGATCAAAAGAGACCAATCGAAAGCTTGTATCCACACGTGCTCCATGAGATCGAGTCTTTTTATTTCGCCTATCACGATCCCAACGTAATCTTTAACAGGCGGGGTATGATCAGGACACTCCGGGTGAGATTTTAGTTCAATATTAATGATGGGACGGCCCGGTTTCAGGTTTTTCCACCATTCCGCTAGGTCGCTGAGCAATAGAATTGACTCCCCATCGCTGGGATACTGTCTCGGGAAGGTCTGATGCGTTTTAGAGCCTGGTTTGACTTGACCAATGTCATAAGATTTCAAGTCGACGGTATCGAGATCTTTTATAAGAGGGGTAGGTGTATCTATCCACAACCCCCGCTTGTCTCGCGTTAAATCAGGATTAAGTCTGTGGTCATGATGAATCACCACTCGCTCCTCCGCGTTAATCAAGACATCCAATTCAAGGCCATCAACCCCTATTTGACAGGCGCGGGTGAACCCTTTGAGCGTATTTTCCGGTGCGAGCCCCCTTGCCCCTCGGTGACCATGAATCACGCATCGGGAATGACTATCTGTCGACATCTTGGTGGGACCATCGGGTTGATGCATGAACGATGTAAGGGTGCATTTTCGATATTTAATGCGATTTTTGCAAAATGAATGGGAAATTGATGCAATCGAGGTTCAGAGATAGTATGCGTAACACGTGATTAATGCCACAGCGCAGATTCTAATGGTTGAAAACAATCATATTGATATTCAGGGAGGACACGATTGGCTCGAGAATCGAGGGATGAATCTTCGCGCTATTATTTGTGTTGATGATTTTGATCAAGAACTTCAGGGAGTCTGGGATCAAGCAGGCATTCTCACTCACCCCAACGATCGATTGGTTTTGCTCGGCATGGCCGGCTCATCGTTATGGAACTTTTTAACAGCAAGTAATCACCTCGGTGATGATCGGTTTGACCGATTTTCGACCGAAGCCAGTCTCGAAGTCAGCCGCCTGTTTTGGGGAGATCAATCGCCGCGGATCATTTATCCCGGCGACACCTTGATTCCCTTGCAGCAATTAGGGCGATCGTTGGGGTGGGGTGCGCCTTCACCGCTCGGGCTCGACATTCATCCGCAGTATGGCCCCTGGTTTGCTTATCGGGCTGCATTTTTGACCCGGTCTCGGTTGCCGGCTACAACTGCGTCCCGAATCAATGCTTCGCCTTGTGATAGCTGTGCTGAGAAGCCTTGCATCTTG
>JADHSN010000081.1 GCA_016776875.1 Gammaproteobacteria bacterium
TGCCGTAGCGCTAGATTAAGGGAGGATTTGTTTTGCACGATATGCTGTCCAAATTGAACCCGAGTGCCACGGATTTTCCACGTTTACGGCGAAAGCGTCTTCAAACACTGCAGGTGAATCTGGGATATCTTTGTAATCAGTCCTGTACGCATTGTCATGTCAATGCAGGACCGAATAGAACCGAAGTGATGACATCCGATACCGTCGATGCGGTGATTGATTTTCTTGATGAGAGTCAAGTGAAGCGATTGGATCTGACTGGCGGTGCACCAGAATTAAACCCGTATTTTCGTCGTCTTGTTATTGCCGCGCGAGCGCTTAACGTTGAGGTTATCGATCGCTGCAACCTGACCGTTTTGCTGGAGTCAGGCCAGGAAGATCTAGCCGAATTTCTTGCCGGACAAGAAGTCGAAATCGTCGCCTCATTGCCATGCTACTCAGAAGAAAATGTAAATAGTCAGCGTGGAAAAGGCGTATTCCATGACAGTATCATCGCGCTTCGCCAACTGAATAGACTGGGCTACGGCGAAGCGAACTCTGGTCTACAACTGAACTTGATGTATAACCCGACAGGCCCTTTTTTGCCGCCATCCCAGCGGACCCTGGAAGTCGATTATCGACAACATCTTGATGATCAGTACGGGATTCATTTTAATCAACTGTTTACCCTCGTAAACATGCCCATTCAACGTTTCGGTAGTACTTTAGTTTCGAAGGGTGAGTTTGAAGACTATATGACGCTGCTTCGCGGCAGTTTTTCTTCGGAAAACCTTTCGAAGGTGATGTGTCGCGAATTGATCAGTGTTGACTGGCAGGGCCTCGTTTACGACTGTGATTTCAATCAAATGCTGGGTTTACCCTTGCTGATCGATGGAAATAAGCGACCCCATATTAGGGATGTCAGACCTGTAAATCTCGAAGACCAACCTATTGAGGTGGCCGATCACTGTTACGGTTGTACGGCTGGATCAGGTAGTAGTTGTGGCGGTGAGTTGACTTCTTAAGAGAGGAGCTGAGTCACCCGCGCCGATGACTATTTCAAGTATTTCGATTATTGTCCCTACTCTGAATGAAGCAAGCCATATTACCGAAGTGCTCGGTAGGCTTCAGGCATTTCGGGAACGAGGACATGAGGTAATCGTAGTTGATGGTGGCAGTAGCGATACTACGGTTCTAAGCGCCGCATCATATGCGGACCATGTGATGTCTGCGCCGCGAGGTCGGGCCGAACAGTTAACCGCTGGCACTCATCGCGCGCGTCATCCTGTTTTGTGGTTCGTACACGCTGATACCTTGGTGCCGGATAACGCAGATCATCTAATTCTTGAGGCGCTTGACCGCGCCAGTTGGGGACGTTTTAATGTCCAGCTTTCCGGCCGAAATCACTTTTATTTTCTGCGCATCGTTGAAGGATTAATGAATAAGCGATCGCAAATAACCGGTATTGCAACGGGCGATCAAGGGATATTTGTTGCCCGTTCTGCATTGGAAGCCGTGGGGGGGATACCCAATCTGTCATTAATGGAGGACGTCGCGTTGAGTCGGCTTCTGAAAGCGGTTGGCCGGCCGGCTTGCATTAAAACACCCTTGATTACCTCTAGTCGACGATGGGAGCAGGACGGTATTTTTCGCACCATCGTCCTGATGTGGTTGTTACGTAGCGCCTATGGCATTGGGATTTCACCCAAAATTTTGAAAAAGTTTTATCACTAGCGATGACAGGTGGCGTGATTCTTGTGTTTGCGCGTGCACCGGAGGCAGGTCAGGCAAAAACACGTCTGATTCCAAAATTAGGGCCAGAAGGAGCTGCTCGATTGCATTCAAGACTTGTTCATCTCACGCTAGACACCGCAACTGCATTTCATAACGTTGCGGTACAGCTTTGGTGTAGCCCGGATTCGAATCGATCATTTTTCAATCAATGCCGCGCAACCTATGACGTTGCATTGCATACGCAATCAGGAGTGGATCTTGGGCAGCGTATGTTAAATGCCTTTAGTCAGGCATTGGCGGATTATGATTGGGCTTTATTGATCGGTACCGATTGCCCTGATTTAAGTATTGAAGATTTTGGGCAAGCCGAACAAGACCTTAATAACGGCATTGATGTGGTTATTGGCCCGGCTGCAGATGGGGGCTACTATCTGATCGGCCTCAAGCGGCCTGAACCCAATCTTTTCCGGAACATTCCATGGGGGAGTTCGGAAGTGCTGTCCTGCACGTATACCCGTCTTAAGAAATCAGGTTTAACTTTCTCGCAACTGCACGAGCATCATGACATTGACCGACCTGACGATTTGATTCGATTTCCGGGACTGTATGATGCAGATGGAAGATAGTTGAGCGATAGAGAAGCGCCAAAATTCATTTCTGCGTGGGTGGTTAGGTAAAACCCAAACTACCAGTGCGCGCCTGCATTGACCTGTATATCTTCCATAGTTAGGGCGGGCGAAAGATCGGAGCATAAAAAAGAGACAAGTTCCGCAATTTCTTGTGGCTGGACCAGGCGGTTTTGCGGATTTGCGGCCGCGATTTCTTCCTGCTGCGATTCAGGCGTTTTACCTGACTGCTGCGCCATTTTTTTGATGCTGTTTTGAAGCATTTCGGTTTCCACCCAGGTTGGGCTGACTGCGGTACAGGTAACCCCTCGATCAGCGCCTTCCAGAGCGACCGCGCGCGTAAGACCAAGTAAGCCTGCTTTTGATGCGCAGTAAGCCGCGTGAGTAGAGACAGCCGTCGATGCTGCGGTGGAAGCGATATTCACAATTCGTCCCCAGCGATTTATCAGCATATCGGGTAGGCAAGCTCTCGTCATTTTAAAAGGACCATTAAGGTTGGTTTCAATCACAAGATCCCAGTCTTCGTCACTATGACCACATACTGCCTGATGGAGTGATACACCCGCCGAATTAATCAGAAGGTTGGGCACACCGTAATGACTTTTTACTGAAGCTACAAAGTGACTCACTGAGGCAGAATTGCAGACGTCCAAAGTGCCTACAAAAAATTCTTCTTTAGCCAGATGATCATATGCTTCAGCACTGCGCCGACCACCAATGGCAACGTTGGCGCCGCGTGACTTGAGGGTTCGGGCGATCTCAAGGCCGATGCCGGCTGTGCCACCTGTTACGATTGCAACTCTGTCTTGATGCCATAACTCTTTATTCATAGAAAACCACGCGAGGCCTGAATCGCATCTGTTTTTACCGTTGTGTCACACTGGTCTTTTGTAAAACACCCGCTGCCCTCGCTTTTTTGGCTAATCCCGAGTGACGTATCTTAGGATCTGAACGATCTGATCAGGCGTTTGGGCCCAAGCCATCGCTGCGGCATCGACTTCTTTAAGCGCATGGACAATATCTTCGTCATGGAGCGTGATGTAAGGCTTACTTTTCGCTGCGCAAAATCCGGCGTCAAAAGCCGCATTCCATTGTTTGTACTTGGCTCCAAATCGAATAACTGCGATATCGCAATTTTCCAGCTGTGTTCTCGTTCGAATTGCATTTACTTTTGAGGATTTATGATCTCGCCAGAAAGAGACGGCCTCGGCTCCCAGCATGTCCCCTGCAGCATCACTGTCTTCATGATTAGTGACTGCTGAGGTAAATGTGATCGGCAGATTATGAATCTTCGAACCGTCAATTATTTGTTGTCGCCAGTCCGAGTGAATCTCACCTGATAAGTAAACAATCCAATTCATTAATTTTTCCTTCTGAAATAGTAGCTACGCTCTATGAGCCAATGCGTAAAAGGAGAAAAGGCGCTTAGCCGGGCAAATAGCCGGCGAGCTCTTTTTCGACGCCTTTGGGGTCTGCTTTTAAACCTTCACGCAGTCCGCTGGCCATTTCCCCCGGGAAAATCTCTTCTTCACCTTTTAAAATCCCATCCATAATGGCCCTGGCAATGTCTGCAGGCGGCATTTTGGGTGGAGGGAAATCCCGGCTCATGTCGGTATCGACAGCGCCCGGCATGACTGCCATCACAAGGGTATTGTCAGCATCAAGTTCAGCGCGAACCCCTTCGGTTAGTCTTAGACCCGCCGCTTTGGACGCGCATAGGGATCCCATAAGCGGGAGCGCCACGTTGGACAGAATCGACAGCAGATTAACAATGCAGCCACCGCCATTATTTTTCAGGATAGGGGCAAAGGCGCGACACATACGTAAGGTGCCAAAGTAATTGGTCTCCATTTCTGCCCGCGCATCATCGATGCCGTCGGCAGCGAGTAGGGCCGACATTTTATTAACGCCGGCGTTATTGATCAGCAATTCGACATCCTGACATTCCGCGGCCGCCTGATTAACTGATGCATCATCTGTGACATCTAACGAAAGTGTTTTGACTAGTTTCGGATAGGACCGGGAGAGTTCCTCGATATCCGAGATGTTTCGCGCTGTCGCATAAATCTTTTTGACGCCACTCTTGGCAAGCGCTTCGACTAGCTCACGCCCTATGCCTCTGCTGGACCCTGTCACCAAAGCTGTTGTTCCTTTTATGTTCATTGCTTTAACCCTATTATGATTTTCAGTCTCGCCGATCGTAGTTTTTAGCCAGTTCCCATCTGGTTCAGGGAGGGGCACCGCGTCTATCAAGGACTGAGTGTACCGTCGTCTGGGTTGTGTGAACATCTGCGCGACAGGCCCAGACTCCACCTGTCGCCCATCAAGCATGACGACGACGTCGTCACAGATGCTGCGCACCACTGAAAGATCGTGGCTGATAAAAATCAGACACAATCCCAACTGTGTTCTTAAGTCGTCCAATAGATTTAGGACTTGAGCCTGACTGGACATATCAAGGCCCGAGACGATCTCATCCGCAACAATCAAAGCAGGGCGAATAGAGATGGCACGGGCGATACAGACGCGTTGCAGTTGTCCGCCGCTGAGTTCGCGCGGGTATCGCTTGCCCAGCGATGGATCAAGTCCCACCTGCCGGAGTAAGTCTGCAGCTTGTTCCCGGGCCTCTGAGACGCCTGTGACTTTGTTATAAGCCAGTAGTGGCTGTGAGATGGCATCATCTATCCGCCGGCGGGGATTAAGCGCTGCGCGCGGCTCCTGAAAAATCATTTGCATTCGGTCACGGATGGGACGCAGTTCTGCTTCATCCAGCGATGTGATGTCTTGCCCATTAAACAGAATGGTGCCGGAAGTGGGTTTTAAGAGTCGAATCAGCGTTCGCCCTAAGGTCGTCTTCCCGGATCCAGATTCCCCCACGATGCCAAGACATTGGCCTTTATTTGCCTGAAGATCGATCTCCCGAATAATGGGGACCATCGGCGTTGGCTGAAAACGCCGCCTGGCTGCTAGATTTGGCAAAGCGACGCTGAGCCGTCTTGCAGAGATCACTTCAGGTCTGTCGATGCTGATCATATTCACGAGCTGTTTGAATTAACTCGGTTTGGAGATCTTCCGCAACCGGGGTTAACTTTTCACGCGGGCGGTCATATCTTGGAATGGCTTCCAGCAGGGATTGGGTATAACGGTGAGAGGGTGTGCGAAACACATCGGCAACGTCACCTTGTTCCAGGATCATCCCGCTGTGCATCAGACTGACACGGTCGCATATTTTTGCCACGACACCAAGATCGTGGGTCACAAAAAGAATGGTCGTACCTCGATTCTTCTGTAAGTCACGAATGAGTCGTAGCACTTGACGCTGCACTGACACATCGAGAGCGGTAGTGGGTTCGTCGGCAATAATCAATTTAGGTTCGGTACTAAAGGCCATCGCAATCAGGACACGTTGACGCATACCGCCTGAGAGTTGATGAGGATATTGCTGAAGCACCTGTTCAGGTTTTTTGATCTTCACTTCGCGTAGGAGTTGCTCAGCACGTTGGTGAGTCTGATGGGAGGAGTTGGGGTGTGCCAGTTTCAGGATTTCACTCATTTGCTTGCCAATTCTTTTCACGGGGTTGAGCGAGGTCATGGGATCCTGGGGGATGAGACTGATCCGCCCGCGATTTTGATTGCCGCGGTTGTTTCGCGCGGAATGTGTGGAGGCCCCCGCTGGATATTTAACTTGGCCAGATGTAATAACGGCCGCTGGCGGCAGAATATCCAGGATCACGCGACCCAGCATGGTTTTGCCGGCGCCCGACTCACCCACCAGGCCATGAATTTCACCCTCAGAAAGATCCAGATTAATGCCACGGAGAATCGGCGTCAGGATGTTACCGTTGCGTATCCCGAGATGGAGATCGCTAATACTCAGCGCATGCGTCATTGGCGAGACTCCGGATCAATCACTTCCTTGATGCCGTCACCGAGTGCATTCAGACCAAGTACTGACAACACCACACAGGCAACTGGCAGTCCGAGGAGCCATGGGGCTTGATGAATGTACTGTCGACCCTCTTGAATAAGATTTCCCCATGTCGGGGTATCAGAAGCCACGCTGAGTCCAACAAAGCTCAGGATGGTTTCGACCACAATCGCGATTCCCATTTCCAGGGTGAGCAGCACAATCAGAAGGGGGAGAAGATTGGGTAACACTTCCTGAAAAAGAATCCGAAAGCGGCTTAAGCCGATCGTAGTCGCTGATGAGACGTAATCACGCTCCTTTTGCACCATTGTTTCAGCTCTCATGACGCGACAGAACCGTGTCCAGTCGATAATAACGATGGCAATAATAACGGCGTGTAATCCGGCACCGATGACCGCCACCAGAACGATCGATAACAATACAGCTGGGAAAGACATCCAGATATCAACAGCACAAGATATCAGCATATCGATTTTGCCACCGTAAAAACCCGCGATCATGCCCAGTATGGTGCCGAGAAGCGCAGCTAGCGTGGCAGCAACGATTGCTACGATCAACGCGGTTCGCGTGCCATAAATAATTCGTGATGCGATATCACGCCCTAGATTGTCTGTCCCCAGAAAAAATATGGGATCACCGTTTTCCTCCCATGAAGGCGGAAGAAACGAAAAAAGCAGGTCCTGTTCCAGGGGGTTGTGAGGACTCAACCATGGCGCGAGTATTGCGGCCAGGCACATCAGAGCCAAAATGCATAGTCCAAACAGGACGCGCGGTTCTCGCAAGATGCGGTGTATTAATGGCAGCTCAGGTCTTCCGTCAGGCATGACGCAGCCTTGGGTCGAGGAAAGTGACAAACAGATCAATCAAGAGATTGACCAGAATAAACAGGGTAGCAAAGGTGAGTACAAGACCTTGAATTAAGGGCAGGTCTCGATTGATCACGGCATCGATGGCCATATTCCCAATACCGGGATAACCAAAAATTCTTTCGACCAGGACCGTGCCGCCAATTAGAAAGGTGAACTGCACGCCGCTCAAAGTGGTGGCAGGGACCAGCGCATTACGAAGCGCCTGGCTATAGATCACCTTGAGGCGGCTAAAGCCTCGAGTGCGGGCGAGCGTCACATATTCGCGATTCATTTCCGCGTTAAGACAAGACTTCAGAACGCGTGTTGTTATTGCCATCAATGGTAGTGCCAATGAAACAGCGGGAAGTACCATGTGATGCAAAACCGATCGCGTCACTTCAAATTCGCCGCGCAGCAGACTTTCGGTCAGATAGAAGTTAGTCCAACTATCAAAGGAGACGGTGAGGTCCATACGCCCGAAAATCGGCATGATGGGGATGGCGACCCCCAGAATCAAGATCAGTGATAACGCCCAGAGGAAGTCTGGGATCGCGACGACGATCCCAATAAAGCCGTCGACCAGTCTTTCCGGCCAGCGATCACGCCAGAATGTGCCTGTTAATGCAAGTACGAGGGCTAGACTGGCCGCAATCAGCATCGCGATTAGAACCAGTTCGACTGTAACGGGCAGTCTTCCAATAATCAGCTCACCGACATCCTGACGCAGACTAATGGATGTGCCGAGGTCACCGGTTATCACCTGGCCAAGGTATAAAACGAACTGATGCGCGATTGAGTGGTCCAGCCCGTAATGTGCTCGTAGTTGTGCGATATCCGCTTCTGTGGCGCCTGGGCCGGTCATCATCGCGATGGGATCGCCCGGCACTACTCTGAGCAGGATAAAGGTTATCGTAACGGCGCCTGCTAGCGTTGGAATAGCCAATAACAGTCGATTGAAAAAATAGGAGTGACTCATTCGGGCAGGGCAGTACTTACGCCTGTAAAACGCAAAAAGTCCTGAGCACCGAAGGCTTTAACTGCCTCCGGGGCCCAGAACCCAAATTGCGAATCAGCTTTTTGGTTTTGTCGTAAACGGTAGTACGTAGTTCGCGACGTGTGGGGTGAAATCCAGATCCGAGCGATAGATCACCGGCTGGACCTGCTGATAAAGGGGGAGTACATAAGCATTCTCAGCGATGTACTTATCGACCCCCTTCCAGCCCGCGATCCGTTTGGCCTCGTCTTTTTCTCCCCAAAGCGGTCCGATCATGGCATCGAGATCGTCTGTGTCCCAGGTCGAATGTGGACTCGGACCAAACATGGCAAATCCTGTCGAGTCATTCGGGTCTCCAATGGAATCACCCCAGTTGTAGAAAGCCGCAGGCGCGAGAGTATCTGTCGCTCGGAGTTCATAATGTTTGGCCACTTCGTAGACTTCAATTTCAGCTTCGATACCCACCTTTCGCCACATGCCAACGACCGCCTGGATTACTTCGTAGTCTTTGGGTAAGTAACCCCGAGTGGTCTGAATCGTAAATTTCACCGGATTATCGGTAGAGTAGCCTGAAGCCGCCAACAGTGAGCGTGCCAGATCAGGGTTGTATTCAACTGTGGTTGTCGGGTCAAAAGCTGCGTATTCGGGTGCCTGAAGTGTATGCAACGGCACACCATAGCCGCGCAGCAGTCGATCAACAATTGCCTCTTTATTGACTGCATGTACAGCAGCTTTTCGTACATTGGGGTCTTCCATTGGGCCTGTGTCATTGAAAAATATCATTGCAATATCAGAGACGGGCGTCGCGACGCCGGTCAGGCCGGATTTCTCCTTGAGACGATCATATTCTTCGAAGGGGAGAGCAAGCGTGATATCCGAAGCGCCACTTTCAACTTCAGCGACCCGACTGGTTGCGTCGGTAACGAACTTGAAGATCACATTGCGAAAAGCGGGTTTGCCGCCCCAGTAACCATCATAGGCTTCCATTCGGACGAATGAACCGCGCACAAATTCAACCACACGGTAGGGTCCAGAGCCCATAGGCGCTTTTTCAAAACCCT
>JADHSN010000082.1 GCA_016776875.1 Gammaproteobacteria bacterium
CCTGCGCGAAGTTCAGGCTGCCCACCCATCGCAATTATTTTTCGGGCCACTAAACTTTGGGCCATTGGGATGACTTCAATCGGCAATGGAAACGAGCCAAGATGATCCGAGAGCTTGGACTGATCTGTTATACAAATAAAGCGCCGACTCGCGCTGGCCACAATTTTTTCACGCGTTAACGCGCCACCACCACCTTTGATGAGATGTAGATGCTTTGTGGCCTCATCGGCACCATCAACATATAAAGATAAATCGCCGGTACGATTCAGGTCCAGTACCGGTAACCCAATTGCCCGAAGCCTCTCGGATGAAGCTTCCGAGCTTGAGACCACGCCGTCAATTTTACCTTTCACTGTTACCAATGCATCGATAAAGAAATTAGTCGTTGATCCTGTCCCAACCCCTAAAATCTCACCCGTCTCGATAAAATCGAGGGCCGCTTCCGCAGCTGCCTGCTTTTGATCATTCTGATTCAAGGGTAAACTCCTATAGGTATTGGCGGATTAATTTTACTTCTTCGTGTAAATAAATCGAGAACGGCCCAACCAAGGCCCAAAGGAGTCTTTTTTTAAGTGGAGAAACTAACAGGACTGTTTAATTTACCCGGCGAGGGCTTTGTCGTTCAGCTCCGAGATGGCACCACCTCATCGCTTTACGACAAACAGGGTCTTCAATTCCTTATTCTCGACCGTAAACAAAAAGGTTTAGATACTGCAGTCGCAGAAAAAGCTCTGGCTCAAATGAACTCGATTCAAAATTCAATCGGCCTTCACTTCTAGACAAACTCTCTTTTGAATCCCCAGCTCACTAACAACTGAAAATCAGCAAGCCTCGCATTCAATCGTATTCCGCGCTAAGCCTGATAATACTCCCGGTACCAGTCCACAAATCGCTGGATGCCTTCTTCGACTCTTATCTGCGGGCGATATCCAAAATCTGCCTCGAGCGAAGTGACATCCGCTTCAGTCGCCGGCACATCACCATCCTGCATCGGAAGCAGCTCAAGAACTGCTTTTTTACCCAATGCCTTTTCCAGCGCCGAAATGTAATCCATCAATTGGACTCGATGACTGTTTCCGATGTTATAGATTCTCCACGGCGCGCTAATGCTCTGGCTCGCAGTGTTCTGTTCTTCTGACTTTTTAGCCGGTTGATCAATTATTCTTCTGACCCCCTCAACAATATCATCTACAAATGTGAAATCTCGCACCATTTGACCTTGATTAAACACAGGAATCGGCGTTCCCTCCAAAATGCCTTTGGTAAATTTAAACAGGGCCATATCAGGTCGGCCCCAAGGGCCGTAAACGGTAAAAAATCTAAGTCCTGTTGTTGGCATTTGGTAAAGATGTGAATAAGCGTGAGCCATAAGCTCATTGGCTTTTTTGCTCGCGGCATAAAGCGATATCGGATGATCCACGCTATCCTGTTCTGAGAAAGGCAATTTTGTATTCGAGCCATAGACAGAACTCGACGACGCATAAACCAAATGGCCCACGCCCGAATGACGGCAGCCCTCTAAAATATTACCGAATCCAACAAGATTTGCGTCAACGTACGCAGCCGGATTTTCAATGGAGTACCGAACTCCCGCCTGCGCCGCTAAATTGACAACGGCATCAAACGCATCGCTCGAAAACAAATCAGCCATACCGGCTCGATCCGCAATATCCATCTTCAAGAATCTAAACTCTGCAGATTGATTCAAACGTTCAAGTCTTGATTCCTTGAGTGTCACATCATAGTAGTCATTCAAATCATCAATGACAGTCACGCGGTCACCTCTTTCAAGCAACACCATCCCTAAGGTTGAACCAATAAAACCAGCACCACCAGTTATCAAGACGTGCACTTTTAAAGGCTCCAATAAGTTAATGTTTTTTCAATTTCAGCTTCTTTTCGAAAAACCGCCTGCACATCGATCAAAACACCTGGATCGTCTGTAATCGACCTGATCCAGGCCAGACCTTTTTCTCGAAACTCTCGATGCGGAGCTAAAAGAAGTGTTACGGAGGCTCGTTTCAGATCCGAAAGGTCAGTAAGCTGCAGATTTTCTTCAGACAAGACTTCATTCGCATCCGCTCTTGGATCTGCAATGACAACATTAAGGCCGAGAGCCCGTAGTTCCCGAATTAATGGAAAGGCTTGAGAATTTCGAATATCCGGACAATTTTCCTTAAAGGTGATTCCTAATACATTGATGCTAGCGCCCGTTAACGGAAGCCCCTGCTGGGCCATCAGCTTTAACGTTTTTGCGACTACAAAATTCGCCATCCGATCATTAATTCGCCGGCCTGCCAAAATTACCTCAGGCTGATAGCCTGCTTCTTGGGCTTTATGCGTCAGGTAATATGGGTCGACTCCAATACAGTGCCCTCCGACAAGACCGGGTTTAAATGGCAGAAAATTCCATTTACTGCCGGCTGCCTCAAGAACCTCTTGCGTGTTGATATCAAGGTGATCAAATAAGATTGAGAGCTCATTAATTAACGCAATATTCAGATCCCGCTGCGTGTTCTCAATTACTTTTGCGGCTTCAGCAACACGAATACTTGGGGCTCGATGAATTCCCGCGGCAACTACCTCTCCATAAAGATTCGCCAGCATCTCGAGAGTTTTTTCATTATCCGCCGAGACTACTTTGATTATGGTCGCTAATGTCCGCTCTGGATCACCCGGGTTAATGCGCTCAGGAGAGTAGCCTACTGCAAAATCTTGCTTCCAACGAAGGCCCGACACCGACTCAAGCACGGGAACGCATACCTCTTCTGTTGCTCCAGGATAGACCGTTGACTCATAGACCACGGTTGCACCCGTAGTCATTACTGAACCTACCGCCCTGCTTGCCGCAATCAATGGTCCAAAATCCGGGCGACGGGCGTCATCGACAGGTGTCGGCACCGCAATGATAAAAAGGTCACAGCCTGCCAAAGCCCCCGAGTCTGTTGTGAAACTCAAACTCGTTGCATTGACAAGTTGCTGAGCCGTCACCTCACCCGTTGAATCTTTTCCCACTCTGTAGTTATTAACTTTCTGCTGATCGAGATCGAACCCAATAACCGAATGTTTCTGTCCGAACCCAACGGCGAGCTGAATGCCAACATAGCCAAGACCTACGATCGCAATCTTCATGATATACCTCTTTCCATGGCCTCAAAACTCGGTTCAGCGCCTGACGCATCGATCGCTTCAGATAGACATTCAGCGATACGCTGCTGCACCTCGTCTGTCAAATAAGGATGCATCGGCAAGCTTAGAACTTCGTTTGCGGCTCGGTCACTTTGCTCGCATGTAACCGTTGACTGCTCTAACGCGGGTTGACGGTATAAAGAAGTTGGGTAATGTACGGCGGTCGGAATACCCGCCTCAGTCATCAACTGCTGTACGAGCGGTCGATTTTTAACCCGGACCGTATATTGCGCCCATGTGCTTTTATTGTGTGGCAAGACAACTGGGAGCGCCAAAGAGCCCTGGCGGGCTTTTTCAGCAAGTAGCGTTTCATATCGCGCCGCCGCACGCTGTCTCGAAGCCACTTCACCCTCAAAAATATCTAGTTTCGCCAACAGCACCGCGGCCTGAATCGTATCCAAACGCCCATTAATACCAAGCCTAATGTGGTGGTAACGACTATCTTGACCATGGTCTCGAATCTGGCGTATTTTTTTTGCCAATTCTTCATCTTGTGAAAAACATGCTCCCGCATCACCGTAGGCGCCAAGCGGTTTTGCAGGAAAAAAGCTCGTACAGGCAAGATGACTGAGGGCGCATGATCGACCTTTCTTATAAGTCGCCCCAAAACTTTGCGCAGCATCTTCAATCACGATCAGTGAATGTTTGTTTGCAAGTACATTGATCTCGTCCATTTCTGCGCACTGCCCATAAAGACTTACCGGCATGATCGCCTTGGTTCGAGCAGTAATCGCAGATTCAATCCTATTAACATCAATATTAAAGGTGAAAGGATCCACATCAACGTATATCGGGATCGCCCCAAGCAACGCAATCGTTTCGGCCGTTGCAAAAAATGTAAAAGGTGATGTAATGACTTCATCACCCGGCCCGACATCACTTGCCATCAGTGCAATTAACAGTGCATCTGTACCACTTGCAACCCCTACGGAGTGGGCAGCACCGGACATTTGCATCAAGCGTTGTTCAAGTTCGGTAATTTCCGGGCCCATCACATAGCTTCCGTGATGCAAAACCCGGTGAATGTTTTCCTCCAGGCTTGATCGAATACATTTTTGCTGGGTCGCGAGATCAACAAAGTTGACTTTGCGCTCAACTGTTAGCGAACGAACCGCTTCGTCATCGATAAACAAACGATCACGCTTGACTCGCCTCGGATCTGTCGTCACAACGCACGCGTCGGAACCTAAACGCGCTGCGGCCGTCATCAACGCCTGCGTCAATAGATCAGTGTGATCTATCTTTTCAAAATCACCCGATAACGCACTTAACCACTGAAAAGAGGGCATATTTAATTTCAGTAATTCCTGCGCCTGCGATTGCATCTCATCAAAACAACTGCCATCACCCAACGTCAAAGTTGATACCTGTCGGACAATCTCAGGATATTCGGCCGTATAAAGCCACACTTCGACCCCTGCCGCGGATAGATCAAAGAGCGTCGACCTAAAATCATCGCGGGCGGTCCCACAAACTCGCGCCACAGCGCTTGCATCCAAAATTAAGTTACGAACAGTACCCATCAATCAGTCCAACCACGGATTCGGTAAACCATAAGTCCGATTTTCTCATGAATTAATATTTGCGCCTTTTTAAGATTGCCCAGACTCGGCCACCAATCGAGAAACCGGGGTTGGGCATAGTCCACTACTAAAATACCGGAGGGTGAGGGGATCACGTCAAAACCCGATTTTTCGAAGGTCAAAACAGCCCGCTTCATGTGGAAGCCGTTGGTCACAAGCAGGATCTGGTCAATCCCGATAGCACCTAGGATTTTCCGCGTCCTGACTGCGTTCTCCCGCGTATTTCGGCTATCACTCTCCAGCAATATCGCATCTGATGGCACTCCTAACTCTTCAAGCAACTGCCGACTATAAACTGCCTCAGGCTCGAGACCCTCTTGCGGAAATACATTCCCACCGCTAATCAGGATCACTGGCGCTTTTCCTGCCTGATAGAGTCGATACGCATGAATTAACCGGTTTCCATTGAGCTGGCTCGTGACACGAGGCGCACTGGGAATACCCATATCGCCTCCGAGAACGACAATCGCGCCCCCTTGAGGCGAGCTTTCAACAGGCGTGACAGGAAAACTCCGCTCATGCTTCGCATACAAGCTTTTTGAAATCGGGGATCCTGCCACAACTAAAATTACAAAAGAGATGAAAACCGCTAACAACCCTTTCCATCTACGCCCAAAAAGAATAAAACCTATTCCCAATAGCAGTAGTAGCAATGCAAAACTAAACGGATAGATGAGCTGCGGCAGGAATTTAGATAACGTTATCCAGTCAGGCAAAGCGCTCCCCTACACCGACAAAGTCATCGTAGAAATAACGCACGCTGGTAAATTCAAATCGGTACTCAATGAACCAACAATGATCTACCGTTATCCCTCTTGATCGGCAATGGTTACTTTCTCAACAACAATATCTTCAACCGGAACATCTTGATGGAACCCCGCATTGCCGGTTTGTACGGCCGCAATCGCTTCAACAACGTCCATACCACCTGTCACTTGACCGAAGACGGCGTAGCCCCACCCTTGAGGACTTTTCTCGGTGTGATCCAGAAATTGATTATCTTTAAGGTTGATAAAAAACTGAGAAGTTGCGGAATGTGGATCATTCGTCCGTGCCATGCAGATAGAGCCCGTCACGTTTTTAAGGCCGTTATCCGCCTCGTTTTCAATTGGCGCTTGCGTTGGCTTTTCTTTCATGCCACTTTCCAATCCGCCCCCCTGAATCACAAATCCTGGGATTACTCGATGGAAGATCGTGCCGTCAAAATGACCACTATTCACATATTCAATAAAATTAGCGACCGTAACCGGTGCTTTTTCAGCATCCAGTTCCAGAGTGATTAGACCTTTTGAGGTGTGCATCTCTACCATAACTTTGTCTCCTGAGTTTGCCGTTGCAACCCCGATACTCGCCAACACTAAAATGACTGCTGACAAAAACGCTGCTGCTCTGGAATTAATAAATTTGTTAAAGCTCATAAACATCAACATCGCTTCACAACTCTCCTGCCATTTTTAGAATGAAATTCCATTCACTCGAAGAAACTGGAAGAATCGAAAGCCGATTACCTCTTTGAACAAGCCGCATATCTGCAAGCTTCTTTTGTGCCTTAATTTCTTGAAGCGTAACTGTCTTTTTGAGCTTCTTCTTAAACTTGACGTCCACCATTATCCAGCGGGGATTTTCAGGTGTACTTTTAGGGTCGAAATATTTTTCCTTGGCATCAAACGCAGTGTGATCGGGATAAGCGCTTTTTGAGACGATCTCCATGATCCCGACAATGCCGGGCGTCTCGCAGTTCGAATGATAAAAAAAAGCAAGATCGCCCTTGGCCATCTGATCCCGCATAAAATTTCGAGCCTGATAGTTGCGGATACCATCCCAATGATCAGTCTTGCGGGGCATTGCCTTCAAATGGTCAATTGAGAACGCATCGGGCTCACTTTTCATTAGCCAGTATTTCATCATTTACTGTTTTTCGTCCTTCCGTACTCGCCTAATTGACAGACTATGGCCTGTTTTGGGATCGACCTCAATCACGACGCCACAAACTGATGCACTCCCACTTGCGACTTCAAAGCGGGCGGGCACACGATTAATAAAACGCTTCAGTACGCCTTCTTTCTCCATTCCGATGACCGAATTGTAACAGCCAGTCATTCCAACATCCGTGATGTGCGCGGTCCCATTTGGAAGTATTCGCTCGTCTGCAGTGGGTATATGGGTATGCGTTCCAACCACTGCTGAGGCTCGCCCATCCAGATGCCAACCCATCGCTACTTTTTCACTGGTGGCTTCGGCATGAAAATCAACAAATACAACATTAACGTCAGCTGGTTTTTTCTCTAACGCCTGATTCGCACTCGCAAACGGACAGTCAAGAGTCGGATGCATAAATACAGTGCCCATAATGTTTAAAACGCCTACCCTCGCGCCGTTGGAGGCAGTCGCAACATACCAACCACTACCCGGTGTACCGGTTGGATAATTATGAGGTCGCAACAAGCGTGGTTCATCCTCAATTAACTCTAGCGCTTCTCGTTTATCCCAGATGTGATTTCCTGAGGTCAGCACATCGATATCACTGTGCTGTAAAAATTCTTCCATAACGCTCTCGGTCACACCAAACCCGCCTGCCGCATTCTCTGCATTTACAATCGTCAGATCTGCTTCGGCATCATCTTGAAGTTCAGGTAAAAATTTCCGCAGAGCGCGCCGCCCTGCCTTTCCAACGACATCTCCAATAAATAGAATATTCATCGATCGTTCAGCTACGCGCTGAGGGCTGAGAGGTATCAGAGATGAGTCTGAAGGCTTGATCGGTCAAAATCCCATCCAGCGGGATATCCCAGCTGTCGACTGATAAGCCATCGACTCTTTGAAACTCATGGGCAATACCAATCAGTCGGGGTCTCCGCCAGTTTTTTTTGGCTCGTCTCGATGCCAGAGATGCATCATAAAATCCCCCGCCCATGCCCAAGCGATTACCCTTGGCATCAAACGCCACCAATGGCATGAGCAGCCAATCAAGCTGAACAGGGTCCAGAAGATTTTTTTGATCATGTAATGGAATTGGAATATCAAGCTTACCTTTAGTCAAAGGTGCGGTTGGGCAGTACCGCGCAAATCGAACTCTCGGACGACGCGTGTTAAATAATACGGGTAGATAACCATGAACGCCGGTCGTCACCAGCTCGATCAACGCGGGCAATGGATCAATCTCGCCATCATTTGCGACATAGGCCGCCACCCGTCTGGCATGAAGTATTCCGGGCAATGCCAGAAGTCGTTTGGTCAAATCCAACGACGCCCTCTCGCGGTCGGTCGAAGACAGGTCACGCCGCTTCGAACGCATCATTGCGCGAATTTCCCGCTTGGTATCTGATGTAGTCATAAGTAAATGGCATCACCCGCTGTTGCCGCAAATTCCCGGGGTACCTTGAACCTTAGAGTTCAAGTGGGGACCGCTAAAACCCCTTAAGGCTTTCCCGTCAACGCGGGACTTGCACACCAGAGTCTAAAAAGCGATCCCCTTTCTGTAATACAGGTCCGAAGGGATTGGCGAGAACCTGCAAACAAAGCAGGCGATGCCGCTTCCGATTTTACTGGATTGTGCTGAAAACTGCGTCAAAAAAAATGAAATCGCCGACTGATATCAATCTTCTGATATCGCAGCCGCAATACGCTGACGAAGTCCTCGAACGCGATTAATCACGACTTCATCGACTTCCATGGGTTGATCCGAAATGAGCTCATTGGCCATATTGAGCGCCGCAAGCACAACCGTGTGCTCAATTCCAATAACTTTACTCTGATCTTGAACCACTTTAATCTGAGCGTTCAGATATTGCGCGGCCGATTCCACGGCCGCTTTCTCACCTGGGCCACATGCAATTGTAAAATCTCGATCGAGAATTCGAACCTTAACACCTTCTTTTGACATGTTTTTTTCGCTGCTAGAAAGGAAATTACGATGTTTGAGCGGTACGCAATCGATCAACCACCATATCAATGCGTTTTTTGGCTTCTAGATTACGGTTGATCAGATCTTCTTTCTCAGACGTGAGCGTCTGCTCAACCAATCGAAGTTTTTCGTTCTCGGATCTAAGATGATTACACGTCGCGACGAGATCCTCGAGCTGTGCCGCAAGCGCCTCGATTTCAGTTAGTAATAGATCGCCAGACGTTTCAGACATATTCCTACCAATGTTGCTGATACCAATAAAATTACAACTTCACAGATAAAGGATGATAGGACTGGTTGACTCGAGGGTCAACGAGGGCGTGACGGGCGCCATTGTTATAATTAGGAAAACAACGCTTTGCTCATCAACCCATGGCTAATTCACCAACAATTCCGCTCAATGACACGGTTTATCAGCATTTTAAGTCGCTCTTAACCGAGAACTTGCCTGAATATTCAGCCTCCGAAGTCCACGGGGTCATTACCGGTTT
>JADHSN010000083.1 GCA_016776875.1 Gammaproteobacteria bacterium
ACCCCTAACTTCTTCATCGTATCAACAAACCCAAATCCGCTGGAAATAACCCCAATGGAGCCGACAATACTGGCCGGATCGACGAATATATCCTCGGCAGCCACTGAGATGTAGTAGGCCCCCGATGCGCCGATATCGGCGATCACGGCAAAGAGTGGGATATCAGGATGCTCAAGGCGAAGGCGCCGCAATGCCCGGTAGATCTGCCCAGACTGAACGGGGCTACCGCCCGGGCTATTGATATCCAGAATAATACCGCGAACACCTTGCGCGCCATATGCAGCACGGACTGCATCCTCCACTTCGCGTGCTGAGGTTCCGCGCTCCACCCCAATTACCCCAGAGATCGGGATGACCGCAGTAAATTCATTAGGGAGGCGATCGCTAACCCATATTGGCCCGCCAAGCCCGCCCACAAGAAGCAATGCTAAAGCCGCTAACCATAGGATTCGAAACCTCCGCTGGCGTTTTCTCTCCCGACCTTGTTCGCGAAGCACCGTGGTGAGTAATTGCTGAATGTCAGATGACTCATTGCGTGTCTCCATTTGTTCTCCATTTACGTCGGGTTGGTTCATGTTGCGGCAAGGTGGGACATTATTAGCTAATATGGTATCGATGATCTGTGAGGAATACGTCTCCTTGCTTCTCAACGACTTGAATTTGGGTTAACGCGGTTCCGGAACAAGGTCCGCCTAGGCATTCGCCATTATTGGGGGAATAAAGTGCGCCGTGAGTTGCGCAAATTAGATTTTTCCCGTCGAGGTCAAAGAATTCCCCGGGGCTCCAGTCCAGCTCGAGCGCTCTGTGGGTGCATTGATTTAAAAATGCGGCTACACCATTTTCATGACGAACGACAAAAGCAGCGCGCGTTACCTCCCCATCAAGAATAGCAAAACGCACTCCTTTTCCGCCGGCTTTTAATACCTTTGAGTGACAGATGAAGCCGCGACCGGACCGACCATTATTGGACATTTTGCTTTTGTTCAAGTTTGGAAAGTACGCTCGAAAGATCGTCCGGCAATGCAGACTGAATAGTCATCGGGGCGCCTGAATTGGGGTGATCAAAAAGAAGTGATTCTGCATGTAAAAACTGCCGCCTTAACCCGAGTTTCCGTAAATCAAGATTTCTTTCCTTATCGCCATAAAGTTTATCGCCAGCAACTGGATATCCTTCTTGTTCCGCATGAACACGCACCTGATGAAGACGCCCTGTCTTGATTTCAACTTTCACTAGGGTATGACCCTTCAACGACTTGATGGGATCAAAGATGCTAATCGCCTCCCTTCCTGAACTACTGACTTTCGAACGTTTTGCACCGACCGTTCCGCGAACGGTTTCCAGAGAATGGGTAAGCGTTCGACTCCCGCCCCGCCATTCCCCCACTAAAAGTGCAGTATAAAATTTCTGTATGCTTTTCAGCTTATTGCGAGAATTAAAAAGCAGGTGCATCTGTCGTAACGCCATCGGGTCTTTCGCCAACATCAAGACTCCCGAAGTTTCTTTATCCAAACGATGTATCAGTTCAAGATAGCCTGTCATTCGACTTCGCAAAATTTCAATCAAGCCGTAGTCATGCCCGCTCCCACTGTGGACCGCGCATCCTGATGGCTTATCGACAATAAGTAAATGCTCATCTTCGAAAAGGGTCGAAATCTTGAAGTCAGGCGCGGCGCTCGGTTCCCGCGATTTTTCTGACGCTTGCCGCAATGGGGGAATTCTCACCGTATCTCCATCCGCGAGGCGACTCGATGGTTTAACTCGCCCGCCGTTTATGCGAACCTGACCGCCGCGAATTATTCTGTAGATGTAACTTTTCGGAACACCTTTCAGGTGTTTAAAAAGATAATTATCAAGGCGCTGGCCGGCCTCGGTTGTCGCCACAAGGCGTTTTGAAACGGGATCTTTGGGCGTTTCCTTCACTTTCTAACCTAAACTTATTATTTTATTGAAAAAAAACGGTTTCACGGCTACACTCGACGCCGTCGATCATTTGATCGACACGCCTCGAAAGCTGGCGAGACGCGTCTAGAAGATATTCTGGCGCCTCAGGTGACCCAGATCGCGCGCTGAGAACGAATTCTACCAAGCGCGGATCCAAGGCAAAAGAAGCCAGGGACCACCAACAAGATCTCATCAGTACGAGAGCCGACGTCGGGCTTTAAATTTACTGCCTTGACGAGATGACGAACAGAATCCTGTTTACGTGAATTTACGTAAACTTCCGCCCGAAACGGCGGCAAGCTGGTAAACACTAGCGGTTTCAAGAAGGAAGTGGCCCCGATTCTGGGGATGCGTAGTAAGGAAGTCGTTCTAAACAACGCCAGCCGTCTATTGCGGATCATAGCCACATCAGCGCGCTCCAGGCGCGTCCTAACCTCGTCGGTTCCGTACTCTTTTGATCTAGCCGTGCTTCAGGGGCGCGTGTGATTAACTGTGGTCGCTCATCAGAAACTCCGAAGAGTGGAAATGCGGCCTTAAAACGGAATTAAAATGAAAAGAATGCTATTTAATGCAACCCACCCTGAAGAACTTCGGGTTGCTATCGTTGATGGACAAAAACTGCTTGATCTCGATATCGAGTCATCGAGTAATGCCCAGCGCAAGGGAAACATCTATCAGGCACGTGTCACTCGAGTCGAGCCAAGTCTAGAGGCCGCTTTCGTTGAATACGGTTCAGAGCGACAGGGTTTTCTCCCTTTAAAAGAAATTTCCCGCGCCCACTTTAAGAATTTTTCGCCAGCGACACCGATGGCTCAGGTCAAAATTAAAGATGTGATCGAAGAAGGTCAGGAACTCCTCATTCAGGTTGAAAAAGATGAGCGAGGTACGAAAGGGGCGGCTTTAACCACGTTTATTAGTCTTGCGGGCCGTTATTTGGTGTTGATGCCCAATAATCCGAAAGGCGGCGGTATTTCCCGACGAATTGACGGCAACGAGCGATCTGACCTGCGAGACGCAATGGCTGGCCTTCAGTGTCCTCCTGAGCATTCCCTCATCGCCAGAACAGCAGGCATTGGCAAGAGTCCGGAAGAGCTTCAATGGGACTTGGATTTCCTTTTGCAACTATGGGGGGTCATTGATAAGGCCTCAACAACCCAGGAAGCCCCTTTTCTGGTTTATCAGGAAAGCAATCTGATCGTTAGGACATTGCGAGATCATCTGCGTTCCGATATTCAGGAAATCGTGATTGATGAGGCATCAGTATACGAGCGGGCCTCTCGATTTATGTCCCAATTGATGCCTCAAAACGCGTCCAAGCTAAAACATTATGAAGACACGGTGCCCCTGTTTTCCCGATTCCAAATTGAGCATCAAATTGAGAATGCCTACTCGCGATCGGTAAAGCTTCCGTCCGGCGGAGCGCTCGTGATTGACCATACAGAGGCCCTGATCTCTATTGACGTCAACTCGGCTCGCGCAACAAAAGGGTCTGATATCGAAGAGACTGCGCTACAGACCAATCTGGAGGCTGTAGATGAATTAGCGCGTCAGATGCGAATCCGGGACATGGGTGGTCTACTCGTAATTGATTTAATTGATATGACCTCTCCCAAAAATAAGAAGACAGTTGAAAATCGACTGGCTGAAGCGGTTAGGCCTGATCGTGCCAGAATACAGATCGGTCATATCTCCAGATTTGGCCTCCTTGAAATGTCGCGACAAAGGATGCGAAGCTCAATCAGTGACTCGAATTATGGGGTTTGCACGCTTTGTGATGGGACAGGACAGGTTCGAAACGTCACCTCTTCTGCGCTCAGTATTCTGCGAATTCTTGAGGAGGAAGCTCTAAAAGAAAACACCGAGGCCGTCTTTGCCGAATTACCGCTTGAAGTCTCGACATTCCTGCTGAATGAAAAGCGTTTTGAGGTCAACCAGATTGAGGCGCGGTTAGGGACTCGGATTGTTCTGATTCCGTCGTCAAATCTTCATGGCTCTCAGAACAATATCCAACGACTCAAAAGCGAAGATCTCGATTCTGGCGAAAACATGTTAGCAAGCCATAAGATCAAAATCACGTCTGAAAATGACAATCGCCCAGAATATGCGATGAGTCGTAATAGTCGGCGAGCAGCGGTCAGTATTGACCAGATAGCAACAACGCCTCCGCCGACCCCAGCCGCATCGCCCTCCCCGGCCTCTAAAAAAGAAAAGGATACCGCGGGATTTTTCTCTCGACTGTTTAAGCGGCTGGGTGGGGATTCCGAAAACGAGACCGTTGATGAAAAGCCGCGGCAGAATCGTCAACACTCTGGCAATCGTTCCAGGGGCGGACGTGGCGGGAACCGGCGGGATGGCAGCCGTTCGCAGAATCAAAATTCAGGAAGTGGAACTCGATCCCGAAATGCGTCTAATCGAAATCAGGATCGAAATAAAACGGAAGGATCCTCCGAAGAAAAAAGTGGTCAGCAGCGGTCAAGAGGAGGTCGTAACCGATCTTCGGGCCAAGGCAATCGCCAGTCGGGCAACCGAGCGCGGTCACCTCAAACGGGTCAGTCCTCCAACGCTCGTGACACCACCCCTTCACCTGCCGCGGGAAACAGTCCAAAAGTCGATTAATTCAGAGTGAATTAGGTAAGCTGAGTCGCCATTTAAGGCTCAGCTTACCCGTCTAAATAATGCGGCGGTTTCGACATGCGCCGTATGCGGAAACATATCGGCAACCAACAATCGATCGAGACCATAAAATCCCGATTCAATCAAATCTGCCGAGTCCCTTGCTAATGTCGCGGGATTACACGAAACATAGGCGATAACTTCGGGTTTAACATGGTCCACAACGCGCTTCAGCGCCTCGCGGGCCCCGCTTCTGGGCGGATCCACAATCACTTTCGAGAATTTACTCTCGCTCCAGTCGACGATTCCGTCATCAAAGAGGTCTCGGGTCTTGAAACTGGCATTCCGGATTTGATTATGAGACGCATTGAGTTCTGCTTTTTGAACAAGCGCGCGCTCGCCCTCGACTCCGAGCACGCTTTTCGCACGCTGCGCTGTTGCTAACGAAAAATTTCCAAGGCCGCAAAAAAGATCGAGTACTTCGTCCTGACGATTGAGTTCAAGCCAAGAAATGATGACCCCAACCAATCTCTCGTTAATCCCACCGTTAATCTGAACGAAATCGACAGGCGAAAATTCAATAGTCAGTCCGAATTTTTCAAGCGAATAGTTCAGGGGGTCCGGTTCGGCTGGCCACAAGGCGGTAACCGTTTTCGGACCTTTTGATTGGGTAAAAATTTGAGTCTGGTGGCGTTCACCAAAAGCCGCTAACGCGTGCTGATCAGCCTCGGTCAATGGCTTTAAATGCCTAAAGACAAGTGCGGTCGCATTCTCCCCGACCGCCACTTCTATTTGGGGTAGCTGATCCCGAACGCTTAACTGCTCCACAAGCCCCTGCAGGGATGGCAGCAAATCGCTGACCGATTTCACCAACACCTCACAGGTTTCGAGTCCGGTGATATAGCTGTTGTTTCTTTCCCGAAATCCGACCAGGGCGCCGCCCTTCTTTGGCACATAACGAACACCTAACCGCGCGCGTCGACGATACGCCCAAGGGTCATCCGACAGGACATCAATATAATCCGGCAACGGAACATGAGCCCCGATAAATGCATCGCTGACCACTTTCTTTTTAAAGTCGAGTTGACCCGGGTAGGACAAATGTTGAACGGCACAGCCACCACAAGTTCCGAAATAACCACATTTTGGCGTGACCCGGTCAGCAGATTCGACGATGATTGAATCGACGACTCCGGTTGAATAGCTCCGCCGCCCTTTTAGCCGCTTAACAGAGACCGTTTCTCCGGGAAGCGCACCTTCAACAAACCAGACCTTGCCGTCGATTCTGGCCACGCCACGACCATCATGACTGAGATCTTCTATTTGGGTTTCGACCGAAACAATCGCGTCAGCCTTCATGTTGGATCGGCCGCCACGCCTCGAGATACTCTCTTAGGTGGGTCACGTCACTGTCCTCTAACATCGCAGCCAGACGACTTTCTTCCTGTTGAAGTTGGTCTGCACTGATCCCATCCCGAATATGCTCAAATCGCAGGTAAACCAAAAATGTATTCAATACGTCAGTCTCGCAATAGTCTCGAATCTCTTTGATTTTGCCTTCCTGAAAAAGACTCCAAACCTGACTACCGCTGACCCCCATCTTTCCTGGAAAACCGAGTATCACCGAAATATCATCCAACGGCGCAAAGGCCCGATTCTGATAGCCCGCAAGCACATCCATCAAGTCGATATGACGAGGATGAAAGCGGTTGAGATAATTATTAAATCTAAAATCTCGGTCGGTTTCACCAGCATCCCAGTACGTTCGTGAAACAATCCTATGCTTGAGCGCCCGGTAATGAATGACCGGCAGATCGAATCCACTCCCGTTCCAGCTCACAAGCGTTGGCCTAAATCGCTCAATACCGTCAAAAAAGCGGGTGAGCAGCTCTGCTTCAGATGAACCCTCATCACCTAAGGACCACACCTTTAGAGCCTCATCGGTCCGTAAAACAGCCGAGATGGCCACAATTTTGTGCTGCGGATGACTCAGAAAGTCGGTCGTCCCGGTTTTTTGCAAGCGCAACGTGCGCATTGCTTTCGCAACATCATCATCACTAAGACCATTTAGGTTATTCAACAGACGACCGGCTTCAACATCTGGAACGGTCTCGATATCAAAAACAAGCACTGACGCAGGACGCATTATTTATCTCTAATCTGTATGAAAGGGGCTATTTCAGGATCGCAGCACGAACGGCATCGACTGTAGGTGCGACTCGAACGGGAGATGGGCATTGAGATATCGCAACATCTGGATCTTTCAATCCGTGACCGGTCAACGTGCAGACCACTGACTTATCGTCGGGTATTTGCCCCGCGCCCAAAGCTTTGATGAGACCCGCAACTGACGCAGCGGACGCAGGTTCGCAAAAAATACCCTCCCGTTGGGCAAGGAACTTTTGCGCAGAAAGAATTTCGGAGTCCTCGCAAGGGGTAAACCAACCGCCAGATTGAACCTGGGCTTCATGGGCGAGGTTCCATGATTGCGGGTTGCCGATCCGAATCGCGGTGGCGATTGTTTCTGGATTCTGAATCGGAGTTCCACTCACAAATGGCGCTGCACCCGTTGCTTGACAGCCCACCATTACCGGCAGCTTCGTGGTTTTGTTAATCTGGTGATACTCTGAATATCCCATCCAGTAGGCGCTAATATTTCCAGCATTGCCAACCGGCAGAAAGTGGTAATCCGGTGCATCGCCGACAAGATCCACAATCTCGAATGCCGCCGTTTTTTGACCCTGTAGACGATACGGATTTACCGAATTAACCAAAGCCACCGGCGCCTCTTCTGGCATCCGTTTAACGATTTCCATTCCATCGTCAAAGTTTCCTGCAATTTGGATTACGTTGGCGCCATGCATCATGGCCTGCGCGAGCTTTCCCAAGGCTATTTTTCCATCCGGGATCACCACGAATGCCCGCATACCGGCCCGGGCCGCGTAGGCTGCCGCCGCCGCAGATGTGTTGCCCGTTGATGCACAAATTACGGCGTTATTTCCGGCCGCTAGCGCCATCGTGATTGCCACGGTCATTCCTCGATCCTTGAACGACCCGGTAGGATTTTCGCCTTCAACTTTCGCATATATGCTGACTCCCCGATCAGGCTCGCTTAACGAATGAAGCTTAATGAGCGAGGTGTTCCCCTCCGATAGGCTCACGACGCAGGCGTCCTCAGGTACCGGCAAGTGTTGATGGTACTTGGCAATCAGTCCGGTATCAGTCGCGATCGTATTTATCATTAACGCTACTCCTCGAGTCGTATACGAACAATCGGCGCCACACTAATCGCGAGGGACTCAATCTCGGCGATCGCACGATTTAATGAGCCTTCCCGCACTTGATGGGTGACAATCACAACCGGAACTGCGCTCGCATCCATGCGACGCTCCTTTTGGCTAATGGCTCGAATGCTGACGCCCTCGTCCCCAAGGATCTTGGTCACATCACCGAGAACGCCCGGTTTATCGACCACCGTCAGCCTGAGATACTGGGCTGTCACCGTATCCTCGATGGGAGTTACATCAAACGAGGACAATTCGCCTGGCTGAAATGCCAGATGAGGGACGCGATTAAAAGGATCAGATGTAAGCGTGCGGACAACGTCAACGAGATCCGCAACAACAGCCGATGCTGTAGGCCCGGCGCCAGCGCCCGCGCCATAAAACAACGTCTCCCCAACCGCGTCACCATTCACCTTGACCGCATTCATGACGCCTGAGACATTGGCGAGAATCTGGTCTGAAGCGAGAAGACAGGGATGCACGCGTAGATCCAACGCATCGTTTTGTCGTCTGGCGATGCCCAAATGTTTGACTCGATAACCGAGTTCTTTCGCGTAAGAAATATCAGCATGCGTAATATTGCTAATCCCTTCAACGTGAATCGACTCAAAATTCAAATGTGTACCGTATGCGATGGAAGCAAGGATGGTCAGTTTGTGGGCTGCGTCGATTCCTTCAACGTCAAAGTATGGATCAGCCTCGGCATATCCCAAATCCTGGGCAACAGTCAACACTTCGTCATAGTCGCAACCCCGATCAGCGATCTCGGAAAGAATATAATTGCAGGTGCCGTTTAGAATGCCTTCAACGTTCTCAATCTTGTTGCCGGAGAAGCTCTCACGAAGCGCCTTGATAATAGGAATACCGCCTGCAACTGCCGCCTCAAATGCGACAACAAGACCTTGCTTGGAGGCTTCGTCAAATATTTCGTTACCTTTGGTTGCGATCAGGGCTTTGTTGGCAGTCACCACGTGTTTTTTCTGTTGCAGAGCCGAAATCACGACATCATAGGCGTCGTCGCAGCCACCCATCAACTCAAGCACAACATCGATGTCTGGGTTATGCGCCAACGACATGGCATCAACAGTCAGCTCGATATCGTCTAACGAGCAGGCCCGTCGACTCGTCAGGTCGCGAACCGCCGCATGCGTCACGCGAATTTCTCGGCCAGCACGTCGTGAAATCTCGACTCCGTTTTTCTGCAACACTTCGACGGTGCCGGCACCCACGGTGCCAAGTCCAACTACCCCTATATTTACTGGTCCCATAAATT
>JADHSN010000084.1 GCA_016776875.1 Gammaproteobacteria bacterium
CCGGGCCTCTTAACCCCGGCTCGAATAACTCTCTCTTCTTGCATCATCCACTTAACTTAGATTTTGGAGACAAACTTGTTTACCGGCCGACAGACTCAATCCCACCCTCTCCCTTCTCGACAGGAGAAGTTCTATTTTTATTTAGCGACTTTCTAAGGGCTGATAACCGTGTCAAGATAGGCGATAACCGCGTTGAGCGCTTCTGCCAAATAAGAATCAGTTATTGTTCCTTTTTCTAGATAAGATTTTCGAAAAATCGTTGTACCAATCTCGGCCGCTATTTCGCATCCCATTGTCAACTTCTTGGACGCGGGTACGCTCGATATAGCAACTAACATGTTTGCAACAGCCTCTCCATAAACAATATGGGCTTCGTTGATCATTTTGGATGAGGGAGGTGTGAGTGCCAAAACGGTAGTTAACGTGTTTTTGCGATAGTGATTACGGACTTCGGTCATGAGTCGGGTCATGACCTTTTTCCAATCTTTATCGGGTTTCGTGAATGACTGAGAAAGCTCGCTTATCAATCGGGTAAGAATACGCTGGTAAAGTGCCTCAATCACGGCATCGATCGACGGGAAAAAATAATATAGTGAGACTCTTGGCACCTTTGCTTTCGCAGCGATCGCCTGGAGAGTTAGGCCGTCTAGTGACTCGTTCTCTAAAATTATTTCCTCAGCCGCTCCCAAAACCTTGTCGTATCGGTCGATACCAGGTCTGCGGGTCGGAGCTCGTGCCGATCCTTTTTTTGAAGCCATAAATGCCTTAGATAATTTGTCGAATATTAGCGATTCAGTATAAATTAATTACAATTAAATCCAAGAAAAAATAGGCGGTAGCGCGCGAATATCTCTTTTGAGTAGTCAACTTGCATCAACCTATTGAAAGTAGGCGCAATATATTTTTAAGCCACGGGTCCTCTAGCATCAAACTGAGACCCCCGGTTTAGTTTTCACGATCAGATATATGGATTTAGTCGAAAATTATTTTTTAGTTTCGAGATGCAAGTTAAATTACAATTCCAATTTTAGGGTAATCAATTCCCGAGGGCCTGCTAACCCGCCCTTTCCAACATGATTAAGGAAGCAAGAATATGACTGAATGCCCAGTTTGTGGTGCTGAAATCTCATTTACTGCAGGTACAGTAATCGGCGAGTTACTGGAATGTACTGATTGTGGATCGGAACTTGAGGTCACAGGTCTTGACCCGGCTACGGTGACAGAAGCGCCAGAAACTGAGGAGGATTGGGGCGAGTGAAGGTCGGATTGCTCCATTCTTTAATCCGAAAAGAAGAAAAACTTCTGATTGAGGAATTCCAAGCTCGCGGGATTAACCTTCAGATGATTGACGACCGTAAACTGGTGTTTGATCTTGAACCCATCCCTAACGTTGATGTTGTTTTAGAGCGAAGTATTAATCATTCCCGATCATTGTATGGACTTCAACTGCTGGAGACGGCAGGCGTCCACTGCGTGAACTCCGCTAAAGTTGCCTCAATTTGTGGCGACAAAATACTCACCTCGGTGGCGTTAAAAAAAGCGGGCGTAAAACAACCGCCGCTTCGTATCGCGTTTACTGAAGATTCAGCCCTTACTGCTATCGAAGAGCTTGGCTATCCAGTTGTGCTTAAACCCGCGGTTGGTTCGTGGGGTCGATTACTTTCAAAAGTGAATGACCGCGAATCAGCTGAGGCAATCCTGGAACATAAATCAGTCTTAGGCAGTTATCACCACTCCATCTTTTATATTCAAAAATTCGTGGAGAAAAAGGGTCGTGATATTCGAAGTTTTGTTGTGGGAAATCAATGTATCGCCGCCATTTATCGAAGCTCCGAACACTGGATCACGAATACAGCGCGGGGCGCCGTTGCCACCGGGTGCGAGGTTGATACTCATATCTCTGACATTTCTCTCGCAGCTGCCGCTGCGGTCGGGGGTGGCGTTCTTGCGGTGGATCTTTTTGAAACCAAAGATGGACTGTGCGTGAATGAAGTAAATTACACCATGGAGTTTCGAAATAGCATCGAAACCACCGGCGTCAATATTCCGGCGCGGGTGGTGGATTATGTGTTGGGGTCCAGACCGTGATAAATGTCTCAATTGTCGGCGGTTCAGGATATACAGGCGGTGAACTTTTGCGCCTGCTGCTCTTCCATGAGTCGTGCGAGATTAAACAGGTCACCTCGGAGCGATTTGCAGGTAAAGCGGTTCATAAGGCCCACCCTAATCTTCGTGGCGCCAGCTCGCTAAAATTTTGCAATCTAACGGAGCTCCAGCCGTGTGATGTTTTGTTTTTATGCTTACCCCACGGACAAACAGCGCAACGATTTGACGACTTTTCTGCGCTAGCGCCGAGAATTATTGATTTAAGTGCAGATTTTCGGCTATCGGACCCTGATACCTATGCCAAGTGGTACGCGCAGCCGCACCCTAATCCGGGTCTTCTCGATCGATTTGTTTATGGCGTGCCGGAGATCAATCGTGCTGCCATTCAGGATGCGACTCATGTGGCGTGCGCGGGCTGTAACGCGACTGCCAGCACATTAGCGCTCGCGCCGCTTGCGAACCGTAACTTGATCTCCTCTGTCGTCATCGATGTGAAGGCCGGCTCGAGCGAAGCCGGGAACGCCGCAACAGAGGGTAGTCATCACCCCGAAAGAAGCGGAGCCGTTCGTTCTTATCGCCCGACTCGCCATCGTCATGTTGCCGAGATCAGCCAATCCCTTGGTGATTTCCCGGTGTACTTTTCGGCAACGTCTATCGAGATGGTCCGCGGTATTTTGGCAACCTGCCATATCTTTTTGAATGAATCCCACCTGGAAAAAGAGATCTGGGGGATATATCGGGAGGACTATGCGAATGAGCCCTTTATTCGCATTGTTAAAGAGCGAAGCGGGATTCATCGTTTTCCGGAGCCGAAGCTTTTGAGCGGTACTAATTTTTGTGATATCGGGTTCGAGATTGATTCTGGCACCAACCGTCTCGTTGTGATCAGCGCCATTGATAACTTGATGAAAGGTGCGGCAGGCCAAGCCGTCCAATGTTTCAATCTCATGCATGGATTGAACGAGTCAACCGGGCTCACCTTTACCGGTCTTCACCCTATCTAGCCATTCAAAATGTGTCGACTATTATGGCTTCGTGCGCCCAAACCGGTTCAGGTGACACAGCACCTTGAAGCATTTGCCGCTATCTGCGAGCACAGTAGTGAGTATCAGGGACACGGCTGGGGCTGCGCCTGGCTTGACGACAATCAATGGCGTTTTCATCACAGCATTACACCCATCTGGCAGGACGTTCTAGACGGGTTCAACGACACGAGCCTTTTTCTCGCTCATGCCCGCAGTGCGTTTCGCGACGAAGGCATCCGGGTTGAAAATAACATGCCGTTCACCAACGGAAATCGAGTGTTTATTTTTAATGGGGAGTTGACGGGGGTCCGAATTCGGGAATCGGGCCGCATCGGGGCTGAAAAGATTTTTAACTATTCCAGCCGGTTTTCCCATCTTGGCGCAATTCCCGGACTCCAAAAAACAATCGAGGTGATTGAAAAACGAACCCGTTATATACGGGCAATGAACCTGATTATCGCAACACCCCAGCAATCACTTTTATCCACTCAGTACAATGAAAATCAAGGTTATTTTCAAATGCATCGAGCATCCACCGACCGATTTGAAATTGTATGTTCCGAACCCTATCCCTTGCCAGACGCAAAATGGCAAACTATCGAAAACCGAACGGTGACCGAGTTATGACCAACAGCTATGTACATCATTAAAGTTGGAGGCGGAAGCGGAATAAATCTCGACGGTGTCGTTGCTGATCTGGCCGCAATCAAGGAGCCTTTTATCGTCGTTCTCGGGGCGAATGCCGCGCGCGACCGCCTCGCAGCATTAACCGGTCATCAGAAGATCGAATTAACTTCAGTCTCTGGCTACAGCAGCGTTTATTCCGATGCAGAAGCGATTGATCTAATTATGATGGCATACAGCGGACTGCGGAATAAACGGTTTGTCGAGCTGTGCCAGCAGAATAACATCAACGCAATCGGCCTCACCGGACTTGATGCTCGTTTGGTACAAGGCAAACGCAACAAAGGCATCAAGGTTAGAGAAGGCGGCAAAACACTCATCAAGCGTGATTTTTCGGGTAAGCCGGAATCGGTGAACGCAGACCTGCTTACGCTGCTTCTCGGCCAAGGGTATCGGCCTGTGCTCAGCATTCCAATTGTTGATGAGCAAGGCTACGCGATTAATTCTGAAAACGATGATATTGTCGCAGTTCTGCAAAAAGCGCTAGGGGCACAAAAAGTAATCCAGTTAATCGAAGCGCCTGGCTTCCTCGACAATAAAGACGATGAAAACTCGTTGTGCCCCACACTTTCCGTTTCCGATCTTGCCAGTCGAGAGATGGCTGCTGAAGGCCGAATGAAACGCAAGCTATTAGCCCTAACCCGTTTACTTAAAGATGGGGCTGCAGAGGTCGTGATTGCCGATGGCCGGACAGAAAACCCTATCTTCGATGCGTTAGCTGGAAAAGGGACCACGATCAAGTGACCGAACCGTCTTTAGAATCCCGCTATGCGCTTGAAGTCTATCCGCGGCGAGGCATTAATATCATTCGTGGAGAAGGCGCATCGCTTTTCTCAGACGATGGCAAAACCTATATAGATTGCGCAGCGGGTGTTGGCGTCGCCAATATCGGACACAGCAATCCTGCCGTAATTAAAGCGCTCACCGATCAAGCTGAAACACTGCTCACCTGCCCCGGTATTTTCCATAACGACCGACGAGGTGAACTCATGCAAAGGCTTGTGCGTCTTTCGCCCAAGTCTCTGGAACGCGTCTTTCTTTGTAACTCCGGAACCGAGAGTGTCGAGGCCGCGATCAAATTTGCGCGTGCAACCACCGGTCGGTCCGGACTGATTACGGCGATGCGAGGATTTCATGGTAGAACGCTTGGCGCCTTGAGTGCGACGTTCAAGTATCGAGACGAGTTTGAACCGTTAATTCCCGGCGCATCTTTCATTCCGCTCAATAACATCGAGAAACTCGATGCGGCCGTCGATGAAACAACAGCCGCAGTGATGCTGGAAATTGTTCAAGGTGAGGGCGGCGTACGCCCCGCTAGCGGGGATTTCCTGGACGCTGCTCGTCGAATCTGTACCGACCGAGGTGCCCTGCTCATAATCGATGAAGTTCAAACTGGTTTTTGTCGAACCGGTGGATTTTTCGCCTGCGAACACTACGACGTTGAGCCAGATTTATTGTGCCTCGCAAAAGGCATTGCTGGCGGCGTTCCAATGGGTGCCGTCCTGTGCGCGGAGACTGTGAACGTTCGACCGGGAGTCCACGGATCAACATTTGGCGGTAATCCTCTGGCATGCGCAGCAGGTTCTGCCGCTATTGATTTTATGGTGGAGCACAAGCTTGCAGATCGCGCATCTCACCTCGGGGATTATTTTAAAGAGGGTTTTACCCAAAAACTGCCGGATTCCGTTAGGGAGCTCAGACAAATTGGTTTAATGATCGGTATCGAGCTCAAACAAAAGGCAACGCCATTCCTGCAGACGCTACTGGACACGGGAATTATTGCGCTGCCAGCAGGCCCGACGGTTATTCGACTGCTACCCCCTCTCACGATCGAAGAAAAACAGCTTGACACGGTTATCGATGCCCTACGGCGGACGCTTTAAGCGGGTATTAAGGCCGGATTTAATCGATTGACTTGCCTTCAGCACTCAACTCGTTAGACTCCACATCTGGTTTTTGTTGTCAGCACACAGGTGACTTATGGGAAAGCGAGTAAAAAAGGGAAAAGTAATGAACAAGGAGCGTCCGGTCAATCGATCGAATGCGGCGAACGATCAAAAACGTATTCGTGAGAACGCGGCTGTTCTAAAAGCGCTTAAAAACGCCGATTAGTCTTTTTTAAGTCTACAAACGAGCGAACTCGGACAGGCCGCGTTTTGTTCAGTATCAAACGCGTAAACCTGATAACAAAGAGATCAAATCGTACTCGTCTATTGCCCGCAAGTTTAAGGCGGGCGTTGACCTTACTTCTCATGTGATCGACTGATGTCGCCGATCTTCACTTCTTGAGGATCACCATCCCCCGCCACCCCCGCCACCGCCACCGCCACCCGATGACCCGCCACTAAAGCCTGATGACGAACCCGGTGCAGTCCCCGCGGAGACGATCGTGCTAGACAGCGAACGATTGAGTGATTTTGCGAAACCCACTGGATCTCGAGTGTTCCACGATCGGCCGTGATACCAACTCGGTCGATAGTGATTATCCGAACGCGTGGTGGCTTCATCCAAGGCGTCACTGAATTTTTCTGACCACGCCTGGTCGACATCCAATGCGAGCGCGTAGGGCAGGTATTTCTCGAATAAAAGCAGTTGCTGATCGATCGAGCCTAACGTGTTGAGTCGATTTTTTTCCGCGGTAACAAGATATTTTTTGAAACCTTCTATCTCGTCAATAATCTTTTGACCCGCCCGGGTAGGAGCCTTAATTAATGCGTAGAACAGGAAATTGACTCCGACCAGCAGAACTAAAATTAAAACGACGATCAAGTTACTACTCAAAAGTGCGAAGGCAATGTTGGAGAGTCCACTCACTATCGCAATTACGCCGAAGATAATCGCGTGAAACCAACGACCCTGCCGCCAGATCGAGCGAGCGGCAAACAAGAAGACGAACATCACTAATACCGGAATACCCATCCCGAGGATTGTTTGCGGTTCGGAATTGGTCATGACGACTGCAATGATCGTCAAGATTGATATTACGATACCCGGAATCAGCCATCGCCGGTTGTTGAAGAAAAAATGACGATGGTACTCACCCTCGAGACGCGTTTTGAATGCATCCCGGGTGCTGCGAATTTTTTTATGGTGAGACTTATCTAACTCAAAGCTTTCCTGATTCGCTAATAGCTTCTTAAAGATTACTTGCTCTCCGAAAGATAGCGGCGTTTCATCCTGAATCCCGTCTCTGTGAATAATGGTCTTTTTACTCTCAGATTCCTCGATACGGATACGGCCCTTCACCGCCATGCTAATTAATGCGGTAGAGAAAACACGGTTATCAAACCCCATTCGCATGATGTATCGCACAGCGGCTGGAGATAAATCCTTCGGCGGCTCAAACCGAGGAAAGATAGTGCCCCGCGCGGGATCCCGGCCAACGCGGTTCCAGGCGTAAATGAAATAAAAAAAGACTAAAAAGAAACCGGTGAGTCCAACAACTAAGGCGAGGTTATCTTGAAAGAAATAACTCAGGCGTTGATGCCTTGTGGGCTCGGCTACAAACCCTTTTGGCCACCCCGTCACGATGGTGAACCCTGATCCCGGCGGAAGCGGACGAGTGATCTCAAATCGGACCTGACCATCAGCTAAAGCGTCCAGTCGGTAGTCTCGACCGGTTTCGCCCCTCGCCCCGGTATAAGCCGTTAATTCAGCGTCATGTGCACTAACCCCCGCGGGAAGTTGTACGATCGCGTCAGCTTGCTCAATGGTAAAGGCCCAATCATTACCGGTCACATTCCAGTACAGTTCATCGTGGCGCTCAAAGAAACCCAACTGTCGGTCCGTTTGATAGATCAGTTCATAGGAATACTGCCCATGCGGCAAGAAGTGATCACCTCGACCGATGTACACCCGAACGCCGTTGCTAATATTTTCGAGGCGAAAAGGCTCACGCTTTCCGTCCCGCTTAACGTCGAGAAGTTGAAACCCTACTGTTTTTGTTTTTCCCGAGCGGTCCTTGTACCGAGTCGGGAAATCCCGATATATGCCGCGGCGGATTTTGTCCCCTTCAGCCAGGACAGTTATTTTCTCAGTAATAGTGAGCCCGCCATCGGTATGGATCTCGATCAAACTGGAAAATTGCTGGATTTTCTCTTCACCAATACACGGTGACGACAAGAAAAATACCGAAAGAAGCGTGCCCGTTAAGAGTCGACGAAAGCCGTCAGGCATTAGAAATTAACCTGGGGCACCGCTCGTTCTGTTGCGAGATCAATTTCAAAGAACTCAGCGATCTGGAATCTGAATCCTAGCGCGATTAAGTTGCTCGGAAATGACTCCACCATAATATTCCAATCCCGCACGGCGCCGTTATAGTAGCGGCGAGCAAGTTGCACTTGCTCCTCTGTTTCAGCGAGCTGTTGCTGTAGCTCGAGAAATGTGGAATTGGCTTTGAGATCGGGGTAGTTCTCTGATACTGCAAAAATACTGCCAAGCGCCCGGCTCAACATATTCTCATGAGAAGCCACTTTCGCTACATCGTTTCGGTCACTCACCCCGGCACGTAACTCGGTCAACGAGTCGAGTGTTTGCTGCTCATGTCCCGCGTAACCCTTTACGGTCTCCACTAGATTGGGGATGAGGTTATGGCGGCGCTTAAGCTGGACATCAATCCCACTCCAGGCCTCTCGCACTGCATTCTTGCGGCGAATAAACCCGTTATATGCCCAGATCAGCCAGGCGAACCCTGCAATCAGTAAGATAAGAATGACGCTACCGAAGCTAAAATCCATAGGAATCTCCTCGAATCATTCTATCCATAGAATCAGGAGATTCCAAATAGGCTCTGAAACAGACGTAAGTCATTGAATTTATGAAGCAGGATACGAGTTTCGACCTCGCTATCACAGCCTTGGAAAGATTCTCCAGAGCTTACAATTTGTGTGTTTTTTAGACTGAATAGAAGTTTCACGGCTTAGCGTTGGTGTCGGGCGTTATCGTTCGAACGGCCCTGCAAATTTGCTCGCAAAACGGCCGGGAAAATCGCCGGCTTCCAGTTCATTTAAATAGCCATC
>JADHSN010000085.1 GCA_016776875.1 Gammaproteobacteria bacterium
TTTTGTTTTTGGATGATATGGATGAGGACAATGGTTGCATGAGAATTGTCCCGGGATCTCATAAAGAGCGCTTCACCCATTTTAAGGATGGTAATTTTATTGGTTCGACGGATCCCGAGCTTTTTGAGCAATTTGATGGTAAAGCGGATAGTATTATCGGGAAAGCGGGAGATGTGTGCTTAATGGATATCTGGGCGCTTCATGGGGGAGGGGCAAATTTGTCTAAAGATCGTAATCGCAGAATGCTGATTGCGGACTATCGTGCAGCGGATGCTTTCGCATTAATGCCGCCAGCGGTGCCGTCTCGTTTTTACCGACGGATTGTTGCGGGTGAGGCGACTCACATTGCTCGATTACGGGAGGGGACAATGGAAATCCTTGAGCCGTATCCAGATGATTCATTTTTTGGCCTGCAAGGCCAGAAAGCGGCAGGAGAGACGGTGCAATGACCTTTTCTATTGTTGGAGTCTGTGAGCGAACATCTATGGCGGGTGTTGCGATTACAACATCAAGTATCAGCGTCGGAAGCCGATGCCCTTGGGTTCGAGCAGGAGCAGGCGCGGTAGCGACACAGAACATAACGGATCCTTCTATTGGCAACCAACTTCTGGATTTAATGGAAAACGGATCAAGCGCCCCGGACTCACTGGCTGAAGTGATGGATAACCGCGCTTTTTCACAGTATCGCCAAGTGACGGCCGTTGATTTACAGGGAAATATTGCAGAGCGTACGGGAAGTGAAATCCTGGGCACGAATGCGGTGTCGCACGGGGATTTTTGCGTCGCGGCTGGCAATCTCCTTTCCACGACTGCGGTTCCAACTGCAATGACGGATGCTTTTTCTGCTTATTCCGACCTACACCTTGCTGAAAGACTGTTGCGGTCGTTAGAGGCAGGTGTCTCAGCCGGGGGTGAAGAGGGGCCCACCCACTCCGCCGCATTGCTGGTCTCTTCAGAGCAGCCTTGGCCGTTGGTGGATTTGCGAGTGGATTGGTCTGATGAACCAATTATTGCGCTTCGGGAATTGTGGGTACGATATGAACCGCAAATGAACGACTATCTCAATCGCGCGCTAAACCCTGAAGTCGCGCCTTCTTATGGTGTGCCGGGAGATCCGTGAGCCCCAACTCTGAAACGCCGATCCTGGATTCGGGATTGATAACGCTGCTTGAAAGACTGATCAGTTTTGATACGACCAGTCGGAATTCGAACCTCGATCTGATTGCGTTTGTGCAAAATTATTTGGCAGATTTCAATATCACCAGTCAAATTGTGCATGATGAGTCAGGCGCTAAAGCAAATCTTTATGCGACGATAGGTCCACAAGACCGCCGAGGCATCATGTTGTCGGGACATACCGACGTCGTGCCGGTTGATGGACAGGATTGGACAACAGATCCATTTTCAGTAGTGGAGAAAGATCATCGCCTTTATGGTCGTGGCACGGCAGACATGAAGGGGTTTATTGCGTGTGTGCTTGCGAAAGTGCCCGAGATGTTACAGGCGCCTTTACTTAATCCGATTCATATCGCCCTTTCCTACGATGAAGAAATAGGGTGCATCGGGGTTCGTCGATTGCTTGACGTGTTGCGGGATCACCCCGTGACGCCCCTGATGGGCATCATCGGGGAACCATCAGAGATGAAAGTAATTAACGCCCATAAAGGAAAGCAGGGATGGCGAGTAAAAGTGCGCGGCCGTGCCGCACATTCTGCTTATCCGGTTGAGGGGGTCAATGCGGTAGAAATGGCTGCCGAATTGATTTGTCATATTCGACGAGTCTACGCTGATATTCCGGAACAGGGTCCTATCGATGATGGGTATCGTGTACCGCACAGCACGCTGCACGTTGGCCCGATCCAAGGTGGAAGGGCCTTAAATATTGTGCCGGATTCATGTGAATTCAGCTTCGAGGTTCGGCATCTACCCGAGGAATCTTCGCAGCATTATCATCAACAAATTCTGGAATTTGCTGAGCAAACGCTGCTGCCCCAGATGCACAAGGTCGATCCCGAGACGTCGATTATTTTTGAACCCCTTGCAGGATACCCGGGCCTGCAGACGTCAGCCGACGCCGCGGTTGTGCGGTTTTGCCAAATGTTATTAGGTAGCGACGTGTCAGAGAAAATCAGTTTTGGCTCGGAAGCAGGACTATTCAGCGATCAGGTCAAGATTCCTTGCGTGGTCTGTGGTCCCGGCAGTATTTTGCAGGCGCACCGACCAGATGAATACATTAAGACGGACCAGCTTTCGCAGTGCTGGCGTTTTATCAGTAACATCATTAGCCATTTACAGAGATCACCATTGCCCACTGATTAATTTTTGAGCCGTGCGGTTTGAGCGGCGAAAGGAGCATTTATATGAAGACAATTTACACCGATCAACATCGCCTCCGAGACGCACAGACAGAACTTTATGGCGGCGAAATGGTGAAGCCTTTTGAGCGGCCTTCAAGGGCTGATACGGTCATCGCAGCGGTACGTGATTCAGATTTGGGGCCTGTCGAGGCACCCGATGAGTTCTCCCTGGATCCTGTGCTTCGGGTGCATGACGCTGATTTTGTTTCTTTTCTGGAGTCGGCATGGGGAGAGTGGCAAGAGACCGGTTACAAAGGGGAAGCAATCGCTTCCGTATGGCCGGCCCGTCGCATGCAGTGTCGAGTGCCACGATTTATCGAGGGCAAGATGGGATACTACGCACTCGCCGCGGAGACGACGATCACTGAGGGTACGTGGGCAGCCGCTCTGGCCTCAAAGGACGTGGGATTAACGGGCGCTAAAGCACTTGTTTCCGGAGAGAAGGGTGTTTTTTCGCTGTGTCGCCCGCCAGGCCATCATGCCGCGCGTGACATGTTTGGCGGATATTGTTTTTTAAACAATGCGGCGATTGCCGCCCAATACCTGAGAGATCAGGGTGCAGAGCGCGTTGCGATCCTCGATATCGATTTTCATCATGGCAACGGGACTCAGGATATTTTTTACGAGCGTGACGATGTTCTTTTCTGTTCCTTGCATGGAGATCCAGAGGAGGCTTTTCCACACTTTTTGGGATACGCTGATGAGGCAGGCTTGGGCGCTGGAATCGGATTTAATCGTAATTATCCGCTGCCCCGAGGCACTTCTTTTGCCGAGTGGCGAGCAGCGCTTGAAGACGCAATGGGACATATTCGATCCTACGCGCCTCAGTACCTGGTGATTTCGCTAGGGGTCGACACGTTTGAAAATGATCCGATTAGCTTTTTTAAATTAACCACTCCTGATTACCTGACGACGGGTGAACTGATTGGTTCATTAGATTTACCCACACTCTTTGTGCTCGAAGGTGGATATGACATTGATGAAGTCGGGTTGAATGCAGTAAATGTACTCAAAGGATTTGAAAAGAAGTCATAGTGTATTTAACGCTAACATCTGTTTTCTAGCAGTTCGTTGTCGATGACATTCAGGAGATAAGAAATGGCCGCACCGCAAAAAAAATACAACACGCAGGATCTACGACAGAAAGACATAGATCACAATATTCATCCTTGGACGAACTTTGCGTCTTTTAAGGATGAGGGTTCGCTGGTGATGTCTCATTCCGACGGCGCCTATGTTTTTGATTCCGACGGCAATAAATTTATTGATGGTATTGGTGGTCTGTGGTGCGTCAATATTGGGTATGGTAACAATGAGATGGCGCAGGCCATAGCGGACCAGGTGCGCCAGATCCCGTACTACTCGACTTTTAATCACATAACGACACCGCCCGCCGTGACGCTTGCGGCAAAGCTCGCGGAGCTTACCCCGGCGGGCCTGGACCACGTCTTTTTCGGTACAGGCGGGTCTATGGCAAATGATACGGCGGTACGAATCATTCACTTTTATTTCAACCGGCTCGGAAAGAAAAATAAGAAGAAGATCATCGCCCGCACGGATGGTTATCATGGGAGTACTTATTTAGCGATGTCGATGACCGGTGTCACGTTTGATCACCAAGGATTTGATCTGGCGCCGGATTTGGTTCATCACATCCCGGCCCCAAATACCTATCGCAGGCCCGAGGGCATGACTGAGGAGGAGTTCTGTACTGAAAAAGTCGCAGATCTTGAAAATAAGATACTGGAGCTCGGCCCTGAAAATGTGGCTTGTTTTATCGCGGAGCCGATTATGGGTGCAGGCGGCGTTATCGTGCCACCTGCCGGATATCACCGACGCACGCGTGAAGTATGCAATAAATACGAAGTTCTTTATATTTCGGATGAGGTCGTTACAGGGTTTGGCCGGTTAGGACATTTTTTTGCATCAGAGGCGGTTTTCGACTTTGTCCCCGATGTGATCACTTGTGCTAAAGGTATTTCTTCAGGTTACTTACCCCTTTCAGCGACGATTCTTTCTGATCAAATCTACGATGTCATTAGCGTGCCGCAGTCAGAAGGCGCGCTCTTCACACATGGATTTACGTATTCAGGGCATCCAGTTGTTTGTGCTGCAGGCGCCAAGAATATAGAGATAATGGAAAGAGAGGACATCTGTGGACATGTTCGGGAGGTGGGTCCTTATTTTGAATCTCAGTTGCAGTCTCTAAGCGAGTACCCGATTGTAGGTGATGTACGAGGCAGTCATTTCATGATGTGTATTGAAAACGTCGCAAATAAGGCAACCAAGGAATTGTTTGCGCCTGATGTCGCAATAGGCGATCGAATCGCAAATCACTGCCAGAAAAAGGGTCTGATTGTTCGGCCCATTGCCCATCTCAATGTGATGTCACCTCCATTGATACTGGATCGGTCGCAGATTGACACGATGGTTGGCATTCTTCAAGAGAGCATCGAGGCGACGATGGACGAGCTGGTTAAAGAAGATCTATGGCACGGCTGATGTAGCAACAATTAGGCGTTAAACTAAAGAACGGATCTTACGTTATTAGACTTGAGTGGCAGTTGGACTACTGTGACTCAAGTCTGTGTTGCTCAATACGGCGCTCTGCTAGTCGCAGCTGAGTTTTCCGTATCTTCCGAAGCAGAAAAAAATTTTTGAAGAAAATCGATAAACCCCAATCTCGGAGTTATGAACGTGTCTGATTCTATTACGGAAAGCCATGATCCGTGGCTACTGACGCCTGGACCCCTAACGACATCAAAAACAGTCAAGGAGGCCATGCTCCATGATTTTGGTTCCCGGGATGAGCGGTTTATCTCGATTAACCACCACGTGCGTAACCGACTCGTGGAGATCATTGATGGCAAAAACTCCCATGTCTGTGTGCCTTTGCAGGGTAGTGGCACGTTCGTTGTGGAGGCAATGCTAAGTAATTTTGTTCCAGAATCGGGCAAGGTGTTGATTCTTATCAATGGCGCATATGGGGTAAGAATGAAGACCATCTGCGATTACCATAAACGCGCTGCTGAGACATTGGTGTGGAGTGAAGATCAACCGGTTGAACCCCGGATGGTCGCTTCAAAACTGTCTGAAGATGCATCGATTACCCATGTGGCAGTTGTCCACTGCGAAACCACGACGGGTATTTTGAATCCGATTAAAGAAATTGCGGAGGTCGTCCAAGAGGCAAAACGGGCTTTACTGATTGATTCGATGAGTGCATTTGGTGCCCTCGAGGTGTCGACGAAATCGATTCCTTTTGACGCGCTTGTAGCGTCAAGTAATAAATGTCTTGAGGGCTCGCCGGGGATGGGATTTTGTCTGGCGGACAAATCGGCACTGTTAAAAACGGAAGGTAATGCCGATAGTCTGTGTTTTGATCTTTTCGAGCAGTGGAAAGGTCTTGAGTCCAACGGCCAGTGGCGATTTACACCGCCCACTCATTGCATACTTGCTTTCCATCAGGCGCTTACTGAGTTTGATGAGGAGGGCGGGGTGCAAGGGCGCGGCGGACGGTATCGCGCAAATTGCGATCTGCTCGTCAGCGGTATGCGCCAGCTAGGGTTTGAGACGTTATTGCCGGACAATTTGCAAGCACCGATTATTATTACGTTCAAGATGCCCGCGGATCCAGCGTTTAATTTTCAAACATTTTATGACGGGCTCAGTGCTCGTGGGTACGTTATTTATCCAGGCAAGCTGACGGTGGCTGAAAGTTTTCGGATGGGATGTATCGGCAGACTAAATCAGGAGCATATGCAGGGTGCGCTGGACGCCGTAACCGAAGTGATGCGCGAAATGGGCGTTGACTCTGGAAGCCCGGATTAGAGTGCATCATCACGTTTGCCACCACAACAAAAACACTCAAGAGAAAAGATAGTGATCAAAAAAGACTCAGTAACAGTTAACAACCGGCAATATGCCTGGCCACGTCAACCATTGGTTGTCGTTTGCGTGGATGGTTCGGAGCCCGGCGGCGCCGGTTCAGATGGGGGAGGTTATATTGAGTGTGCGATCGATGCAGGTGTGATGCCTTTTCTAGCGTCGGTCCGCGAACATGGCACTTTTAATTACGCTGACTGTGTCGTGCCGAGTTTTACGAATCCAAACAATCTTTCGATCGTGACGGGAGTACCGCCGGAAACTCATGGTATTTGCGGTAATTTTTATTACAACGTTGAGCAGAATACTGAGGTCATGATGAATGATCCTGCTTTGCTGCGAGCGCCAACGATTCTGGCTGAATTTAACCAAGCCGGTGCAAAAGTTGCGGTTATTACGGCAAAAGACAAGCTGCGTCGCCTGCTGGGCGTTGGACTTGATATCAGTCCAAATAGTGCAGTTTGCTTCTCGTCTGAACTTGCCGATAAAGCTAATCTGGTGGAGCATGGCATCGAGGACGTCGTTACAAAAGTTGGTATGCCGGTGCCAGATGTTTATAGCGCAGAACTTTCCGAATTTGTATTTGCAGCGGGTGTTGTTTTGATGGAGTCAATGCGACCCGACATTATGTATCTTTCAACGACCGACTATATTCAACATAAGCATGCGCCGGGCGCGCCAGTGGCCAATGCATTTTATGCAATGATGGATAAATATCTTTCCAAGCTTGATCAAATGGGAGCGCTTATCGCACTTACTGCTGACCACGGCATGAAGTCAAAACACGATGAGACGGGTGAGCCTAACGTAATTTATCTGGAGCCGCTTTTGCGGGATGCCGGCCTAAACGAGTTTCGTGTCATTCTCCCCATTACAGATCCCTATGTGGTGCACCATGGCGCTCTTGGTGGATTCGCGACGATCTATCTCGAACGAGAGAGCGACGAGGCTTTGGCCATCGCGACCTTATCAAATGTGAGCGGAGTGGAGACTGTACTGAGCGCCAGCGAGGCATGCAGTATGTTTGGGCTACCGAATGATCGTATCGGTGATTTGGTTGTTATTAGTCAGCGTCATCATGTGCTGGGTAGCTCGTCTGAGAAGCATGATTTATCCGGCCTGACCGAGCCACTTCGGTCTCATGGCGGTGTGTCAGAACAGCCGGTTCCATTTATCATTAGTCGTGGACTGGATTCGAATCTGAGCGACTTCAGAAACTTTGACATTTTTAGTAATGCCTTAAATCATGCTCAGGGGAGCAACTCATGACTCAATCCACGTTTAGCACACAAACACCTATTCATGAAAGTCTGAGAATAGCGGGGAGAAAAGTTGATCGCGATGAGCGGATCGAGGTTTTCAATCCGTGGGATAACAGTGTGGTTGGGACAGTCCCTCGCGCAACTCGAGAGGATGTCTCAAATGCTTTTGACATTGCTGCTGCTTATACGCCGACGCTGACACGATATGAGCGACAGCAGATTCTCGTTCGAACCGCAGACATCTTGACTTCACGGCGCGATGAAATATCCGATCTGATTACAGCAGAATTGGGGATATCGAAACAGGATTCCTTGTATGAAGTCGGTCGAGCGTTTGATGTTTTCAGTCTCGCTGGCCAACTTTGCATTATTGATGATGGTGAAATCTTTTCTTGTGATTTGACGCCGCATGGAAAAAAGCGGCGAATCTACACGCAGCGTGACCCTTTAAACGCGATCTCCGCCATTACACCTTTTAATCATCCTCTGAACATGGTGGCCCATAAGGTAGCGCCGTCAATCGCAACTAATAACTGTATGGTGTGTAAGCCGACAGAGTTGACACCCCTTACCGCGATATTGCTTGCAGATGTCCTCTATGAAGCTGGATTGCCCCCCGAAATGTTCTCCGTGGTAACAGGGATGCCAGGCGATATTGGAGAGGAGATGATTACCAATCCAAATATCGAATTAGTAACTTTCACAGGTGGAGTGCCTGTTGGAAAATATATCGCAGACCACGCGGGATATCGTCGCACCGTTCTTGAACTCGGTGGAAATTCTTCTTTAATCGTGATGGAGGATGCCGATCTAGAGAAAGCGGCAACGATGGCGGTGCAGGGCGCCACTAAAAACTCCGGTCAGCGCTGCACTGCCGTAAAACGAGTGCTAGTAGTCGATAGCGTTGCAGATGAATTTGTGCCTTTGGTCGCAAAAGAGGCTGCGAAAATTAGCTACGGGGACCCCATGTCGCTGGATACAGGGATGGGTACTGTCGTAAATGAAGCATCAGCTGCACAGATTGAAAAACGAGTCAGTGATGCAATCGATCAGGGCGCCGATTTAATTTATGGTCACGACAGGCGTGGCGCGCTTTACTCGCCTACCGTGTTAGATAATGTGCCGCGAGATGCAGAGCTGGTGGTGGAAGAGACATTCGGGCCGCCGATTCCGATCATAAGAGTCAAAGATATCGATGATGCGATCGCGGTTGATAATGGGACGGTCTTTGGATTATCGACAGGGATATGTACCAATCGATGGGATTACATTACTCG
>JADHSN010000003.1:0-10000 GCA_016776875.1 Gammaproteobacteria bacterium
ACGGCGCGTTAAAGGGTGTTCGAATCGCATTTCATTCGCCATGCACGTTACAGCATGGGCAAAAAATAATCGGAAAGGTGGAGTCAATTCTCAGCGCCTGCGGGGCTGATCTTGTGGTGACGAAAGAGAAGCATCTTTGCTGCGGGGCAGGTGGGACTTACTCTCTACTCCAACCCGAACTGTCGGAGAAATTACGCCGAAGAAAGGTTGAGAGCCTGACATGCGATTTGCCGGATTTTATTGCGACGGCGAACATCGGCTGCCTCACACACTTAAGCTCGGATAGCCCGGCGCCGGTCCGCCATTGGATTGAGCTCATTGACCCTTTGAATTTAGAAAATTGAGTCATCCGGTCACATCTATCCGGGTGGCGGCGTCAGCCAGTTGCAGCCGAAAAGGCGCATTTGTACCGAAATTTGTAGCGCATCGGAGAATAATCGCTGATGGATCGCACGATAAAACGCCCAATGAGCCCCGATCTTTCGGTTCAGGCTGTCAGCTGCCGGCGCTCGGCTTTGGGTCAATGCTTGCCTAGAAAGCTTAGTTCTAGTACTATCCGCGCCTCAAATTTCGTATTTATAGCTTATCCAAATGAAGACCTTTAGTGCCAAACCTGAGACCGTCAAACGTGACTGGTTCGTTGTGGATGCAACCGACAAAGTGCTCGGTCGTCTGGCGAGCGAAGTCGCCATTCGTTTGAGAGGCAAACATAAACCTGAGTACACGCCACACGTCGACACGGGCGATCATATTGTCATCGTGAATGCAGAAAAGGTGCGGGTCACGGGCAGAAAGGTTGAAGCCAAAAATTATTACAGTCACTCCGGTTATCCGGGCGGCATTAAACAGGTAACGCTTTCCGATCAACTTGAACGTCATCCGACGAGAGTTCTGGAAGCAGCCGTCAAGGGGATGCTGCCCAAGAATTCTCTCGGCCGAGCGATGTTTGCTAAGCTTAGAGTGTATGCCGGGGCAGAGCATTCCCATCAGGCCCAGCAGCCAAAGGCGCTGGACATCTAATTGAATTAAAACAGATAGAACGATTAAAGGTTATTACATTGGCACAGACTGGCGAAATTCATTACGGGACCGGGCGACGAAAATCATCTGTCGCACGGGTTTATCTCACTCGCGGTACCGGTAGTATTACGGTCAATCAAAAAAATCTCGATCAATATTTCGGCCGGGAAACAGCGCGAATGGTGGTGCGTCAGCCGCTAGATACGGTTGAGATGGTCGATAAAGTTGATGTGAATGTCCGGGTTGTAGGTGGTGGCGGTACGGGTCAAGCGGGCGCGATTCGCCACGGGATCACCCGAGCCCTGATGAGTTATGATGAAGGTCTTAGGCCAGCACTTCGAAAAGCAGGTTTCGTGACGCGTGATTCGAGAAAAGTTGAACGCAAGAAAGTCGGACTTCATAAAGCGCGCAAGGCGCCTCAGTACTCCAAGCGATAATCGCTTTTGTGTGGCCCGGATTCGCGTCTGCGAATTCCTCGGCCGCACCTCTAAATCGTCGAGACCAAGCAGCTTTTCGCTGCGGTCATCTTTTTCCTTGATTCGAATACATGCAGGTATTCTGTGTTGTTTGAATGTCGGCGTTTTCTTCCTTCTTATCTAGTTTTTATAAAGCCAACCTTCGATTGAATTCCACGGGTCGTATGGTGCCTAACAGGGAACCTCTGATTTCTATGGTGCTGAAGTTGCCCTCATATCTTTGGGTGTTCTAACCATTTGTCGTATCTTTGGCCTTGGTATTAGTGGGGCCTTTGGCGGCGTTGTTCCATTTGGTGGATTGATTGTGTTGGGATCTGTTTTGCTATTTGCCTATCGCACCTATCGCAATCTAACGGTTGTGCGCATTGCGCTTCCTTTGGCAATTTTGTTCCATGGCTACATGGTCCTGGCGAGTTGGGCCGAGGGCTTCCCAACTGTTTCCGTCGTCTTATTTGCCTTTACGATCCTGCTAGGGGTCTTGGCCTCGTCCATTTATCGAAGCGACGCCGATGGGCGTTTTGAATTCTCAGACCTGTGGGATGAATTCTTTGCCGGCCTGATGCCACCAACGATTTTGATCTCTTTTGCTTTGGGTTCCATCCTATTCGGCTTTGCAACGCCAGCAGAAGCCGCGGCAATGGGCACATTTGGGGCAATCCTTTTGTCCATCGGGTATCGCAAATTTACGTTCCCTGGTTTCTTTGATTGCATGATCAAAGCTTTAGAAATCACCGTTTTGATCATGTTCCTCGTGGCTGCTTCAAACTTCTTTGGGGCTGAATTCTCAAGCCTTGGAACTCCCAAGATGATGACAGAGCTGCTTTTGGGGCTGGATATGTCACCATACCTGATCCTTTTGATGGTGATGGCGCTGATCTTTGTTCTTGGGTGGCCGCTAGAGTGGGTGCCGATCGTGTTGATCGTTGTGCCGGTCCTTTTGCCAACTGTGGCAGCTTTGGATATCCACGGCTTGAGCCGTTACGACCTTATGGTGTGGTTCGGAATTCTTGTTGCGGTAAACCTGCAAACGGCGTGGTTGTCCCCACCTGTGGCTTTGTCGGCCTACTTCCTAAAAGGCGTTGTGCCAGACTGGGATCTGAAAGACATCTACTTGGGCATGATGCAGTTTATGCTGATCCAGCTCATCGGATTGATATTGATTTTTATCTTCCCACAGATCGTTCTTTGGTTGCCAAACCAAGTCTTTGGTCAATAGGAAGGGATCACGAGCCGATCAACCTGATCCTAACAAAAATGGCCCATGATCGTCCCTGTTGTCGGTCTGGGCCCCTCAGGCTGGCTTGGCCTAGATCTGATTGTAGCGGTTGAATAATTCGCGACCATACCCCAGCGGTGAAGGCAAGAGACCGACTGAGGGGGCCACAATCTATGCAGGGACCGCGGCACAGGTTAGCCGTTGCGGGCCCACGCAACGTTGGGCAACGCGACCGGTGGTTAGCGAGGCAGAAAGGGTAAAGGCGCTTAATCGGGCATGTAAACGAGGTTGGGAGAAGATTGCTGCGGCCCACTGTAGAACAACATAGTCCCATCCTCAACAGATCAAACCCTAGAAGCCATCAGTTCGCCCCCCGTCATCAACTGGGGGTGTTTGCTTCAAGGGATGTCCAAGCGCTTTAGGATGTAGATGTAATAGTGTCTTTCCCCCTTAATTATCTAAAATGATCATTGCTATAGTTCCAGCCTGTTTAATAAAAAGTTCTTTTTTTGATTTATCACGACGATATTTCAACTATGCTCGGATCCAAAATAAGCTGAACATCACATCTTTAATTTTCACTTTAGTGAGTTATATTTATAGGAAGAGATGTTCCGAGTTGACTACAATTTCAATGTGGACGTTTGGAAAGATAATACATCGCGCTCATTTATGGGATGAAGCTCGAGATCGGTTGATGAGCGCATGATTTAGATCGCTTTCTTTACTTCTTAGTTGTCCGATGATGGGGGATCGTCTAACGGTAGGACTGCGGACTCTGACTCCGCCAATCCAGGTTCGAATCCTGGTCCCCCAGCCAATTAATACGCCTTTGAGGAGCGCTTTAATGGGTGTGTTATCAATGAACAGCGTTTGATCGATATCCAGGCGAACTGTAGAGCAACCCGAACTCACCGTATGTCACTTTGTATTTTTAAGAACGATGTCAGGTTTTCGAGGTTATTAAACGAGCACTGTTTAAAGGGGTGTGATGACTATATTTAAGGGAAAACGGTAATGGCGAGCGAAGAAATTCCGGTAGCAGTCGAGGGAGCCTATCGACTCATGCCGACCCGATTACAAGAGAAAATCGGTGACGACAAAACCAGGTGCAACCTTTGTCTGTGGCAGTGCGGGTTACACCATGGTCAAAGAGGGTACTGTCAGGCACACGTCAATAGAAACGGGACGCTGTATAACCTATCTTATGGGATCGTTTCGGCAATCGATATTGGTCCCATCGAATCGAAGCCGGTAAGACATTATCGCCCAGGCACGCGCGTGTTGTCGGTCGGCAGCTATGGATGCAGCTTTCGCTGTGGCGGATGCCATAACCTCGATATTTCATGGGGCACTGAAGCGTTGGATCAGCTGGCCCGGGGTCAGTCCAAAGCCGCATTTGTGACGCCCGAGCGATTAGTTCAGGCGGCTATTGATAGTCAGGTGCAAGGTATTGCCTTTACTTATTCTGAGCCTGCGGTCTGGCTGGAGTATGTTCTTGATGTGGCAGAGATCGCGCACGAACGCGGTCTTTATACCGTTTATGTCAGTAATAGTTTTGTGACTGATGAGGCGCTTTCTCTATTGAAAGGAAAAATCGACGTGCTTTGCTCTGATATCAAAAGTATGTCGGATAGCTTCTATCAGGCGATTTGTCCGCGCGCCAGCGTTTCACAAGTATTAAATTCGATAAAAACTGCTCATGATCTTGGAATCCATGTTGAAACCCGGACCAATGTAATCCCGGGGTATAACGATGATGAGCGAGAGCTTCAACAGATCGCTGAGTGGATTGTTCGAAACTTAGGTGATGATAGTCCCTGGCATGTCACCCGGTTTTATCCTGCGTATCGTTTGGCGCATGTACCCGCGACTCCAGTTGAAACGCTCGAGCGTGCCGCCACTTTAGGGCGGCAGGCAGGGCTTGGCTCTGTTTATGTTTATGCCGATAAAGGCTGTGATTGTGCCGATGAGAACGCGCCAGTTGGGGATTATCTGCCGGGATGGGAATCGTTGCATGAGGTGAATCAGTGCGCAGAGTCATGCTGTGGTGAGGAGGGGATTCTGATCACTCGCTATGAGCGGGAGGCCGGACTTCTCCCACGTGCGAGCGTAAAATAGCGCTCTTGTTCTGTAAAAATTTAGACGTGTTTTGATCATGATAAAAGCAGGCATTATTGGCGGGACTGGTTACACCGGAGTAGAGCTGTTGCGTCTGCTGGTGGGTCATCCTGAAGTTGAGCTGGTTGCGATTAGTTCACGCTCAGAAAAAGGCAAGGCGGTCAGTGATATTTTCCCAAGTTTACGCGGTCGATTAGATCTTTCGTTCTGCGATCCCGACGAGGCGGGGCTTGACCAATGTGATGTGGTGTTTGCGGCTACACCCAATGGCGTGGCGATGACGCATGCCCAGTCGCTCCTGGATTCAGATACGTGTCTTATCGATCTCTCAGCGGATTTTCGAATTAAAGACCCAGAAATTTGGCGTGATTGGTATGGAATGGATCACGAATGTCCCGAACTCATTGGTCAGGCGGTTTACGGTCTGCCTGAGATTAATCGAGAGCAGATTGTTGGCGCGAAGTTGGTTGCAAACCCGGGATGCTACCCCACTGCGGTAACCCTTGGATTTACGCCACTTCTCGAGAACAATTTGGTTGAGACAAGTTCGCTGATTGCGGACGCTAAATCGGGTGTGTCAGGCGCGGGGCGGGGCGCTGCTGTGGGTACGCTGATGGCGGAGACCGCTGACTCATTCAAGGCCTATGGCGTGAACGGTCATCGACACTTACCGGAAATCCGGCAGACGCTTTCGGAGGCTGCCGGGGCGACCGTCGGGCTGACTTTCGTTCCACACCTGGTACCGATGATTCGGGGGATTGAGGCGACCTTATATGCTCGCCTGACGGATACCACGATTGATTTGACGGCGTTATATCAAGAGCGATATGAATCAGAACCCTTTGTCGATGTAATGTCTAGCGGATCACTTCCTGAGACGAGAAGCGTCCGGGGGTCAAATCAGGTCCAAATTTCTTGTTTTCGACCCCAAGGGGGAGATATTGCCGTCATCATCGCGGTCGAAGATAATCTTGTGAAAGGCGCGGCGGGTCAGGCGGTTCAGAATATGAATTTGATGTTCGGGCTTGATGAGACCGCCGGCTTGATGAATTTGGCCGTTTGGCCTTAATCTTTGTGAGCGAAAACTTGAGATATCTGACTGTTGCCCGCATATCACCATTTTCGTAAGGAAAAAATAACAATGAATGATGCAACTGAACTACTCCTGACCGAAAGCGCTGTTAATCAGTTGAACGCGCTTATCACGTCTAAAGCGAATCCCGAGCTTCGCTTTAGAGTCTATGTCCAGGGTGGTGGCTGCTCAGGGTTTCAGTATGGCTTTCAGTTTGAAGACGAGCAGTCCGGCGATGACATCGAGTTTGATCGCGGGGGCGTTAGGGTAGTGGTTGATCCGCTGAGTCTTCAATATCTGGGAGGAGCTGAAGTCGATTTCATTGATGATCTGATGGGGACTCGCTTTGTGGTGAACAACCCCAATGCGTCGACAACTTGTGGTTGCGGGGCATCTTTCGGAATTTAGTCGCAGCGATTGGCTTTAGGGGAGATATACAGCGCCCAGTATTGATCGCTTCTTGGCGCCTGTGACTTCGGGAAGGTTTGCTGTTTGCAGATTGATTCGCTGACGGGCGAGCCATGCAAATGCGATGGCTTCAACCCATTTAGGATCTACTCCGAGGTCGGCAGTTGTTGATACTTCTGCGCGATCGATTTTTGTTTGGATCAGTTCTTTAAGTTGTGTGTTTAGTGCGCCACCGCCGCAAAGATATATCTTTTTGACTTCAGGCAGAAACTCAAGAATATCGTCGGTCACGGCATGCGCCGTAAGCGCGCATAAAGCTGCCTGAACATCACATGGCCTCTCATCACCTTTAAGAAACGCGTTAAGCCAGTCGAGATTAAAATACTCAAGACCCGTAGATTTTGGTGGCTTTCGTGAGAAATATGGATCTTGCTGAAGCGATAACAGAAGCGCTTCATCGACTACTCCCGTTTTCGCCCAAGCGCCATTGTGATCCCACCGATTATCCTGGTGAAGCTGGATCCAGCGATCCATAAGGGTATTACCGGGTCCTGAATCAAAACCAATAACCCGCCCGTCGCTTGACAGTAACGTAACGTTCGCAATTCCACCAATATTTACGACTGCACGATCCTCTGAAGATGAGCTAAAAAATTCGTGATGAAAAGCCGGAACAAGCGGGGCGCCCTGGCCGCCAAGGGCAACATCAGCTGACCGAAAATCGACAACGACTGGCGTTTGGGTACTTTGGGCAATGATCGCACCGTCAGCCAGTTGAACCGTAAATCCCAACTCAGGACGATGCCGGACGGTTTGACCATGACAGCCGATCGCGACCGGTTTGTCATTTAGCAGGTTAATGATTTCCTGAGTACAGTGGGAAAACTCGATTGAAAGATCGACTTCTAGCTGTTTGACGTCGTCAAGCTGATCCAAGGCTCCGGAACTGACGTCGGAAATTCGCGCTCGTAATTCCTCGGACAGCGGATGCGAATGAGTGGCAGCTAGAGCCAGCCCATTAGCCGTAGAGAAGTCGACAGCAGCGGCATCGATCGCGTCTGCGCTGGTGCCGGACATCAAACCAATAAAGATCTCGGACATTTAGATTTTATGATCCACCCTAAGGAGGAGTGGTAACTGGTCGTTTAAATGGAAGCGTTTAGCTTGCTGAGCGAATCTGATTAAGGCGGGCGACCCAAATTGTAGACTGCTCCAGGAAGTTTGATTTTTCTTTGCTGCTGATGGATGCCGCGCGGGGAAATTTTAATGTCTGCGGGTTTCTTGCTTTTCCGCCCACATGAATTTCATAGTGAAGATGAGGCCCGGTTGAAAAACCGGTTGAACCCACATATCCGATAATTTGACCTTGCTTCACCCATTTTCCATTGCGAATCCCTTTGCCATATTTGGATAGGTGCGCATAAAGCGTCCGATATTCCTGACCGTGGCGAATAATGACCGTTTTGCCATAGCCTCCTTTTCGAGAGGCCCGAATAATTTTGCCGTCCGCAGTTGCCACGATCGGGGTGCCTTTGCGTGCACCATAATCGACGCCAAGATGAGGTCGGCGAACCTTCAGGATTGGATGTAGTCGATTGTAAGAGAACGATGAACTGATATAGGCACCGGGAATGGGAGATCGTAAAAATGCCCGCTGTAGGCTATTTCCCTTGGGGGAGTAGTAGGTTGCCACACCGTTGGCGTCTAGATGTCGAATCGCGTGATGAACTTTCCCTTTATTCTCAAGGCTTACTGCAAGAATCGGGCCCGTGCCGACCTTTTGACCTTCAAGTGAGCGTTCTTCATAAACAACCGTGACGCGATCGCCAGGTTGAATATCACTCGAAAAATTAATCTCCCACTGGAAGATCTGAGTGACTCGATGAACAACTGACGCAGGTAACCCCGCTTTTTTTGCGCTCTCATAAAGTGTACCCGTGATCTCGACCGACACTTCTTTTTCCGAGATATCAAACGCTCGTTTTATGGTCTCGGCAATAAATGAGTTGTTTTTACGGGTAACTTCTAAATAACTCTTGATATCCGGCTGATACCGAAGCGCGATGAGTGCACCGTCATTTTGTTGAATTTGCAGATAGGGCCCCGTTCGCAAGTTACTAATTTTTTTAGCGCCATCGAGTTTGCTGATCTCGATGGCCTGGGTGGCATCAAGATCAAGTCTTTTGAAGATGAGAACCAAAGAGTCCCCGGACTGAATGTCGATCGTTTTCCACGATGTCATCAACTCAACCGCTGCGTCAGGCGCCGCGTCTTTATTAGCAATACCGGTTGATTCCACCTTTAAAGTAGTTGCGCTGCTGGCAGTGGCGGAGGAGTGAAGGACCTGATTTGGCCGCTCATCGTTGACAGGTTCTTTCTGCGGGCTTTGTGAAACCTCGGGGCTCTCAGAAGCCGGTGGTAAGAGCGGAAACTCGTTTGAGATCAGTGACCAGGACTCGATGCCTCGAATACCCTCAATTGCGGGGAGCACGCTGACACCGGTTTTCAGTAAATGATCTTGTGACTCTGCGGGCTCGGCATTTTTCTCGATGACGGATTCAATTTGCAGCTGCAGTGTTTTAGAGGGCCGCTCGATTGACGCGCCGGGCGAACTGCCCAGCCAAATCGCGACTGCGATTGCGATGAATGCCCCGGTGACCCAGTGTGACGGCCGCCCGAGCGTTGCTAAACGTCCTCGGGAAGGTTTAGACAGGTATCGCAAGTCTTTGCCGAAAACCGTTGGGTCTTTGTTCATGCGTTTTGAAGGTGAACATTAAAAAGGCGCTGCCGGCGCCCAAGGTGCGCATAATTTACATTCACCTTATTCATACGTCAAAGTAATTTGTAAACCCCTTTTAAAGTAGTTTCTCTAAAAATGAGCACTGCTGTAATTTTTTATCCAGATGACATAAATCGCCATGTCGATAGCAGGCTAGGGGGGATTATTGTGGGCAGTCAGGAACTCGCATTAACCGGGGAAGACTTCCAGCAAAAACGAAGCAAGTCTTCCGTTAAATATGGACAGATAGAGTCGCCCTGAAATCATCAACCGCTATTTCTTTTATCTTTGGATGACGCCACTTTTTTCAAGAAAGAACGACAGGAAAAAAAGTGTCAGTTAAACTTCGCCTGATATGAGCAAAAACATTACAACCGAGTCAGTCCAAGAGATTCTCGCTGAGCTTAAAAGAGGAACCGAGGAGGTTCTGGTTGAGACCGAGCTGGTTGAACGGTTATCGCTTGATCGTCCGCTGCGGATCAAAGTGGGCTTTGATCCAACCGCGCCTGATTTACATATAGGGCATACCGTAATTATCAACAAGATGCGGCAATTTCAGCAATTGGGACACGATGTTGTCTTTCTGATCGGTGACTTCACAGGGATGATTGGTGATCCCAGCGGTAAAAACGTCACTCGGCCTGCGCTTTCCGAAGACGAGATCAAGTCCAATGCAGCGACTTACAAAGCGCAGGTCTTTAAGATTTTGGATCCGGATAAGACGACAGTCGCGTTTAATTCTGAGTGGTGTAATGACCTGGGTGCCGAGGGCATTATTCGATTGGCAGCACGGCATACCGTCGCGCGGATGCTCGAAAGGGATGATTTTGACAAGCGCTATCGCGGCGGCCAGCCGATCGCGATTCATGAATTTCTCTATCCGTTGATGCAGGGCTATGACTCGGTTG
>JADHSN010000003.1:15000-38384 GCA_016776875.1 Gammaproteobacteria bacterium
GAAGATGCAGTGTACCCGCACCAAGACGGAAAGACCCCGTGCACCTTTACTACAGCTTTACGCTGGACTTTGAACATGTTTGTGTAGGATAGGTGGGAGGCTTTGAAGCTGGAACGCTAGTTTCGGTGGAGCCAACCTTGAAATACCACCCTGGCATGTTTGGGGCCCTAACCGAGACCCGTTATCCGGGTCCGGGACCGCGTATGGTGGGTAGTTTGACTGGGGCGGTCTCCTCCCAAAGAGTAACGGAGGAGCGCGAAGGTACTCTAAGCGCGGTCGGAAATCGCGCGGTTAGTGCAAAGGCATAAGAGTGCTTGACTGCGAGACTGACACGTCGAGCAGGTGGGAAACCAGGTCTTAGTGATCCGGTGGTTCTGTATGGAAGGGCCATCGCTCAACGGATAAAAGGTACGCCGGGGATAACAGGCTGATACCCCCCAAGAGTTCACATCGACGGGGGTGTTTGGCACCTCGATGTCGGCTCATCACATCCTGGGGCTGTAGCCGGTCCCAAGGGTATGGCTGTTCGCCATTTAAAGTGGTACGCGAGCTGGGTTTAGAACGTCGTGAGACAGTTTGGTCCCTATCTGGTGTGGGCGTTAGAAACTTGAGAGGAGCTGCTCCTAGTACGAGAGGACCGGAGTGGACGTACCTCTGGTGTTCCAGTTGTCATGCCAATGGCATTGCTGGGTAGCTATGTACGGACGGGATAACCGCTGAAAGCATCTAAGCGGGAAGCCCCCCTCAAGATTAGGTTTCTCTGGACCTTTAAGGTCCCTAAAGGGTCGTTGTAGACTACAACGTTGATAGGCGAGGTGTGGAAGCGCAGCAATGCGTTAAGCTAACTCGTACTAATTGCCCGTGAGGCTTGATCATATAACACCCAAGAAGACTGGTATGCTGTTTACCGCAGTAACACCGTCTTATCACTACCTTATTCGTCTAACTGGTTACCCAGTTAGGCACAAAGCTTGTCTGGCGGCAATAGCGTGTGGGAACCACCTGAATCCATTCCGAACTCAGAAGTGAAAACGCATAGCGCCGATGATAGTGTGGGGTTTCCCCATGTGAAAGTAGGACACTGCCAGGCATTTTTTTTAAAAACCCAAGGCGCTTGCCTTGGGTTTTTTTATGCCTTTAGGTCAAGATCTCAAACGATCTGAAGGAGCGACATCTCTCACTGAATTGAGTGCGAAACGCCCGTTCAGCACGTTTAGGATTTCAAATATACGAAGATTTACTCAGTAGAAAATGCGCGCAGAATTTTCCAGAACGTCGCTTTTCCATTTTGATGTTTTACGAAACACAGGACGGTCGAGGGTCCGGCACCATCCTCCGTGACATTATGGGTCGCACAGCTCACATTGTCGTCTTCGTATACCGTTTTGAAGTTTCCGATCCGGAGCCCACCGGCCGCTGACCACTCCAGTGTTTCCGCCTTTGAATTGATAGAGTCGTCAGAACTCAAAAATTCAAACGTCTCGTCTAGATAGGCGCCGAGGTGGGCTGGATCGTTCGTCTCCATAGTTTTGTCCCACGCGGTTAAGATATTTTCGACTAGGCTCATCATTAAGTTCCATTCTTTAAGGTTGTCGTTTATTAAAACATCTTCGATAGCCGTATTTCAAATCGATACTATTTTTCGACCCCTTGATTTAAAATCGAGACTGCTGATGTTCATTGCGATTTACGATACACCGGATGCATGATGAGTAGAAAACCACTGCAATATGACAAGACATACACGACCCAGGAAGGACAGTCGGTAGGCGAGCGCGGAAGTTTGACCCGACTCGCGGAGCGATGGTTTAGTCGTCGACATCCAAAGGTGAGTCGACAATCAAATTATCCAAAATCCCGCGATTCGAGACTGGGCGCATCAGACAGTCAGAATTTCCCAGCATGGAGCGTTTGGTTTCCGGGGGCCTCATTTCCGGAGCATCCCGATAACCGGGGTAAAAAAAGCGCCGGCCAGCCTAAGAATAAACCCTAGATCCCGCGCTTTAGTGTGCCCGCCTTAGACGGGGCAGGATCACTTCGGCAAGGCCGGCCAGACTGATCAGAGCGACACCCAAGAGTTCGCGAACCCCGATATGTTCGTCGGTCAGAATTGCTGCTGACACAGTGACCACGCTAATCTCGGTCATAAAAAGAAGCCCCGAGGTTCCTGGATTGAGTTGTGGGAGACCCCAGGTAATTGCAATGAACGTGGGGATCACGATCAACACAACGATGGGGATTATCCAATAGACGACGGGGATTATCGTTGCGAGATCTGGAATGCTCTGCGATCCTTGAAAGATCAGTCCCGCGATAATGGCAAAAATGGTGCACCATAGAAACCATGTACTGACAATATCAAGCGTATGTTGTTCCGGAAATCGACGTGTCATCGTTGCGCCGAGTGCCCAAAGGATTCCGGCGCTAAGTGCCATCCAGTCACCAATATTGCGCGGCCACGGAAAGCCTTCGTCAATATGCAAAATAACCATCATGCCGACTATTCCAAACCCGATTCCAACAAGTTGGTCGGGAGAAATTTTTTCTTTAAGCCATAGGCGTCCAAACAAAGCGCCCCAGATCGGCGTCAGGTAATACAGCAAAATAGCATGCACCACATCGGTGTACAGGAACGCGGTGGCATATACCAGCAGCGTGAGCCCGAGGGTTGCGCCGGTTAACTGGATTTGTAACCCCCCAGCAAGCAGGGGTCTCAATCTAATCAAAATAAGCGGCGCAAGAAATACAAGCGCAATGAGATTAAATAAAGCCGACGCCCAGGCCCCGCTGATGCCAGTACTATCCAGGGTGCGTAACGGAATCCAGTACAAGCCCCAAACCGCACCACCAAGAAGACAGGCGGCCCTTGCCAAACCTTGATGCCCGTTATGAAATATTTGGTTAATTGTCATCTGCGTTTATGATGGGAACCGGTAGAGGGGTGACCTGGGGTTTTAAGATATATCGTGATTCCCCATTGACTCGAGAGCGATAATATAATGCTTTAACCCCTTCACGAGTTTGCCGAAACCGTCACGGGTTTCAATCGTCCACAAGTATATCGAGAGACTTCTTATTCAATGATTGCGCCCACTATTAATGTCGACGGTCTCATCCGGCCTGCCCAGGAAGCTTCAATCCCGGTTCTTGACCGGGGATTTCTTTACGGGGACTCGGTGTATGAGGTATTTCGAACCTACAGAGGAGTGCCCCTTTTTCTTGATGATCACTTCGAGCGTCTTGAGAACTCGGCAAGACTTATTCAGATGCAAATCAGTCAATCTAGAGAAGAATTATTACTTGAGATTAAACGCACCGCCAAAATTGCAGGTGTAAAGCAGAATGAAGATGCATATGTTCGTTACCAGATCACTCGTGGAGACGGTCAGGTTGATCTGTATCCCGATCCGAACCTAAAAACACGCTATGTCATTATCGTGAACACGCTACCGAGCCATAACGCCGTGTTTTATGATCGCGGGATGCATATGACGATCCCTACAGTCAGAAGGAATCCGGCCAACGCGCTCGACCCGAATATTAAAGGGGGAAACTATCTGAACAATATTATGGGACTGACTGAGGCTCGCCAGGCAGGAGCTGATGACTGCGTCATGTTGAGTCGGGATGGTTTTGTAACAGAGGCGGCAAACAGCAATGTGTGGTTTGTGATACGAGGTCGTCTCGTGACGCCTGGGGCAGGAAACCTGAAAGGCCTAACAAAAAAGCATATTCATAAAGCCCTTAAAGAGGCCAGTGTGGATAGCATCGAAGAGGATATCCACGTAAATGAATTACTTGATGCCTCTGAATGTTTTGTGACCAGCGCAACTCGAGAGGTGATGCCGTGTGCATCGCTGACGCTTTTGAACGGCGAGCGACTGAATTTCCCAGAGGGCGGTGGTAAAGTGACGCGAATGGTTCGGCAAGTTTTCTCGGAATATATTCAGCGATATATTGAGCAAAATGCCGACGATTCACTCCTTTAGATAAAGTCGCGTGACTCCATAGCCGGAATTTTAGTGGAAAAATTAAAAGTTTTATTATTATTTGGGGGCGAGTCGGCAGAGCATGAAGTCTCGGTGATCTCTGCGCGATCGGTTTGCTCGGCAATTGACTCGAGTCGATATGACGTGTTGCCGGTGGGGATTAGTCGCGCCGGACAATGGTGTCTCAGCGAGAGTGGGTATGACGCGCTTGACTGTCAGGCGGTTTCGCCTGAAAAAATGACATCAGTCCACTTGGCAATAGACTCGGGAGCGCTTATTCGATCGGATAATGGTCGTCCGGTTGATGAGGTCTTTGATATTGTGTTCCCGTTGTTGCACGGCCCAAACGGGGAGGATGGCACAGTACAAGGCTTGCTCGAACTTGCTGGCTTGCCTTATGTTGGTGCCGGCGTCGCGGCTTCGGCAGTGGGCATGGATAAAGAATTAGCCCGAGCGGTTTTCATGGCGAAAGGCCTTGCGCAAACTGATTATTTGGTTGTTCATAAAAGCCGCTGGCAATCCCATCCGAACAAGGTAATAGACGAGATCGAAGACACGCTGGAATATCCGGTGTTCGTCAAGCCGGTGAATCTTGGATCGAGTATCGGTATCTCAAAAGCGGCTGACCGGGATTCCCTTGAAAAGGCGATTCAAAAAGCCGCTTGTTACGATATAAAAATCATGGTGGAACGTTCTGTTGAGCTCGCGCGAGAGCTCGAATGTGCTGTGCTCGGGAACGAGCGCCCGCGAGCTTCTATTATTGGTGAGATTGTTCCGGGAGCGGAGTTTTATGATTACTCGACAAAATATCTGGACGATCGCTCCCAGTTGATTGTGCCGGCAGATCTACCCGACTCCATCTCGGAAAAAATTAAAGAAATGTCTATTGAGGCATTTAAAGCGGTCGACGGCGCGGGACTTTCAAGAGTTGATTTTCTAATGTCGCCATCAGGCGAAATTTTGATTAACGAGATCAACACCATGCCGGGATTTACGCCAATTAGCATGTATCCTCGATTGTGGGAGGCCAGCGGAATTGAATACGCCGAACTGATCGATAAACTTATCGAGCTCGGGCTAGCGCGCTATCAACAGAGAAGCGAGGTCGGTTCAGATGTTTCCTAAGCCCTATTGTTAGCTTAAGGGTTAAATTGCCCTAAGATAGCCAAAGCTGTGAAGCAAAAGAGTCCAGACGCCAGTGGGGTAAGCACCCACCCAAGTCCGATCTCGCCCAGCACCGACCATCGAATACCGTGCCGCCCCCTTATGAGACCTATGCCGAGGACTGCGCCGATCACGGCTTGTGAGCTGGAGACGGGCACCAAAGGTAGAGAGGGCAAGCCGACTCCGTTAAGCCATTCGGCTAGCGCTTTAGACGTGAAGACGAGTAACACGATTGAATGCGCCATCACCACAACCCAACCCGCAACTGGAGATAGCTCAAAAAGATCCTTGCCAACGGTCATCATCACGCGTCGGGAATAGGTAAACACACCAATTGCCACAGCGATACCACCCAACAAGAAAAGTTGCTGCAATCCCGAAAGATGGAGTGACTGATAGATGGGTAGATCTGGAAACGTGATCGAATGTGCAAAGGGGCCCATTACATTGGCAATATTGTTGGCGCCAAGACTGTAGGCGCCCAATCCGCCAGCAATGATCAATGCCCAGCGTGTGATGGCATCTTGCTGAAAGAGATGAAATCGAGATTTTTGAAGTGCAAAGCTGGTGATTGGAAGAAGTAGGGCTGCAATTCCCGCCGCCAGGAAAGGGCAAAGTACCCACGTCAACATTATTTTGCTCGCAACCTGCATGTCGGTATCGAAACCATTCCAGATATTCCAGCCAACTAGCGCGCCGACAACAGCCTGACTTGTCGACACTGGCAACCCTCTTCGGGTCATAAAAAGAACCGTCATTCCTGCGCAGGCGCTTACAATGCTTGCTTCAGCTATTGACTTGATTGCCGCGAGTTTTCCGAGCGTCTCTGTGGGGCCCGCTCCGCTGATAACGGCACCCAAAATGACCCCAATACTGCATAGGATTGCCGCGGTCCTGAAACGGAGCATCCGGGTTCCGACGGCGGTGCCAAAAACATTAGCCGAGTCATTTGCGCCCAGCGCCCATCCCAAAAAAAGGCCACCTCCCAGTAGAAGAAGGGTTAACAGATCGACTGTCATTAAATTCAGATTCGCCGCTTGATGGCGCTAATAGATAGATGATCAGAGATGTCTTCAGCCTGATTTGCAATCGCATCTAGTCGCTCCACAAAATACATTAGCTGCATTTTATGGGCGAGCTCAAGGTCGCTGTTAAAGATATCTCGCAACAATGGAGTGCTAATTTCATCGGCGCGCGTCTCGAGCTCTGCTACCTGCTTAGCACCGTCCCGCACGACCGTGTGGTCCTTGAAGAAGGATCGTGTCGTTTCGATTAGTGCATTCGCGCATTCAACCGCTGCCTCTGCCAATCGCTCGTACTCAGAATGAAGTGTTTTAGGAATTTCGGGACGCTGAATAGATAATCTGAACAAATTAGACTTATAAAGATTGGTGACCTTATCGATATTTTCAACAAGTTGCAGAACGTCACTCCGCAAATCTGGAATCAGCGTCTTGGTATAAAGTTCAGTTTCGATTTCCCTGCGAAGATCATCTCCTTTGTGCTCAAGGTCATTGATGGTTTCAAATTGGTCTTCAAAAGTGGTAGAAGGTCCTGCGGTTAGATAGACATGGAATGCCGCACGGAATACTTCTCCCGCGTCAACAACAATCGATAAAAATTCGTCGACTTGTTGTTCCACTCGTTTACTGGTCTGAAGAAGGCCTGCTTCACGTTGGAAAAAATCAAAAAAACTCATAGGTAGAACCAATCTTTATCAGGATGCTCTAAAAAATTTGGTGCTTCAAGCGGAAGGGTTAAAAAAACATGATTTTCCGACATCATGCCGTTCAGTGACGAACTAATATTCGTATTGCTTAAGGAACTTAAAGACACTATTATTTATCTACTCAGCGTCATAATAATGTAACAGAATAAAACTAACGTTGCGTTTCTCGGGGGGCAGCCCCTTTTTATATCAACTGGAGAACTATATGAAGAAGTCAATTTACCGCGGTGGATCCGTGATTGCCGGCGCGTTACTTGCAATGGGGCTAGCCACGAGTGCGAGCGCTGCTACAGATCTAACGGTTTACACCGCGGTCGAAGCGGAAGATCTTAAGAAGTATGCAGCTCGCTTCAATGAGGATCATCCCAATATCAACATAAACTGGGTTCGAGATTCAACGGGTATCGTTACCGCTAAACTATTAGCCGAAAAAAATAATCCGCGAGCAGATATCGTTTGGGGACTGGCGGCAACGAGTTTACTGCTGATGAAAGGCGAGGGAATGCTCGAGCCTTATGCGCCTGCAGGATTGGATGCGCTGGATCCGAAGTTTAGAGATAAATCCAGCCCACCCACCTGGACCGGAATGGACGCCTGGGTAGCCGCAATCTGTGTTAATACAGTAGAGGCGGATAAAAACGATCTCCCGATGCCATCGTCCTGGCAGGATTTAACTAAGCCTGTTTATCAGGGCCATATCGCGATGCCAAACCCAAACTCATCAGGAACGGGCTTCCTTGACGTATCGAGCTGGTTACAGCTTTTTGGTGAGGAAGGCGGTTGGGCATTTATGGATAAGTTGCATCAGAATATCGGACATTACACGCACTCAGGTTCAAAGCCGTGTAAGCAGGCAGCAAGAGGCGAGGTAGCGATTGGTGTGTCGTTTGCGTTTCGTGGCGCCAAGTCCAAGGCTTCTGGCGCTCCTCTTGAGGTCATTATCCCGAGCGAGGGTATCGGTTGGGATATGGAAGCAACTGCGATTATCAAAGGGACTAAAAATCTAGACGCAGCCAAGACTTTGGCTGATTGGTCGGTTAGCGAGAAGGCCAATAAAATGTATAACGAGGGATATGCGGTTATTGGTATCCAGAGTCTGGCAAAGCCCGTGGAGCATTTCCCGGAAAATATCCCTGAGTCGATGATCGACAATGATTTTGAATGGGCAGCGAGCAACCGAAAACGGATTCTTGCTGAATGGCAAAAGCGTTACGACTCAAAGTCTGAGCCGAAGAGCTAGTTCCCCGCTGTATAAGAAAGCGGCTGGTCACTGAGAGATCGGTAACCAGCCGTTTTTTTTGCGTTGTAAAAAGCGAATCACTAAGTCTAGTGAAATGAATTTGAGTTCTACATGGAGTGGGGGGGATGACTGACGCATTTCTTCGAATAGAAAACCTGACCAAAAATTTTGGCAGTTTCACGGCATTACGAGACATCTCTTTAAGTGTTCTTGAGGGTGAGTTCGTCTGTTTTCTGGGTCCGTCGGGCTGCGGCAAAACTACGCTTCTCAGAGCGATCGCTGGCCTCGATATTCAAACTCAAGGCCGGGTAGAACAAGCAGGAATTGATATCTCTGTGTTGCCTCCTTCGGAGCGGGATTTTGGAATCGTTTTTCAGTCTTATGCGTTATTTCCGAATTTGACTGTTGAAAAGAATGTAGCTTATGGTCTCGAGAGTCGTCGCGCAGCTCGAACCGAGGTAACGGGCCGGGTCAATGAACTCCTTTCCCTTGTGGATCTTGCAGATCAGGGAAAAAAATATCCGTCTCAGTTGTCAGGCGGACAACAACAGCGCGTGGCTTTAGCAAGGGCTCTAGCAACGTCTCCAGGATTACTGCTCTTGGACGAGCCGTTGTCGGCGCTTGACGCCAAAGTTCGAACGCATCTTCGCCAAGAAATAAAACAACTTCAAAGACGTTTAGCCGTCACGACGATTATGGTGACACATGATCAGGAAGAGGCGCTGACGATGGCAGATCGGATCGTGGTCATGAATCACGGCATCATTGAGCAAATAGGCAGTCCGGAGGATATATACGCATCACCCGCATCAGAATTTGTTGCTCAATTTATTGGAACCATGAATTTTATAAATGTGGTTGTTGCATCTGCCAATCAAGGAACGCACCAGGGGGGTGTCCTCAAATTCTCACAGGACAACGTCAGTCAGGGAGAGTCTGCCCGATTGGCTATCCGTCCAGAGGATGTCGAAATTCTTGATAAGAATAACGACGAGAACAGTGACAAAGTTCTCGGAAAGGTCGTTTCCGCCGAATACCTTGGCGCATTTTTGAGGGTAACGATAGCACCGGAAGACTGGGAGTCGAACCTGCTTGCTGATATCTCTACAGATATCGCGGCTCAATTTGTAATTGAGGCAGGAGGTGACGTGGGTTTCCGGTTACCGCCCGAGAAAATACTTGCTTATCAAGAAAATAAGTGATGGCAGCCACTGAGATGCAGGTGCGCGAAAAAGCCTCTCCGCTTAAGGCCAAGTCCAGTTCGGACGACAAGTTGATGCGCCTGTTTATTCTGGTCATTGGCGCATATCTGGTCGTTGCGTTAGCGATGCCGCTGTACGCCATGCTATCCAAAAGTGTGTTGAATTCGGATGGCGGATTCGTGGGCCTTTCGAACTACTTTGCTTATTTCAAGACACCTGCGTTGGTGTATTCCATCAAGAACAGCCTTTTTGTCGGCCTTGTAACGACCGTCATTACGGTATCAATTGCCTTTGTTCTCGCTTATGGCTTTACACGGAGTCGAATGCCAGGTAAGCCGATTTTTAAAACCATCGCAATGATCCCCATTCTGGTGCCATCGCTACTGCCGGGAATTGCGTTGATTTACCTATTTGGTCGTCAGGGTATTATTAACTGGGCGTTGTTTGGACATGAAATATACGGGCCAATTGGCATCATCATTTCAGAAGTATTTTTTACACTTCCTCACGCACTGATCATTATTATCACTGCCCTGTCAATCGCCGACGCGCGACTATATGAGGCGGCAACGGCACTGCGCGCGAGTTCGACAAGAATCTTTTTTACCGTTACGCTGCCTGGCGTTCGATATGGATTGATCAGCGCGGGTTTTGTTGTTTTTACCCTGGCGGTCACTGATTTTGGTGCCCCCAAGGTGATTGGTGGCGACTTTAATGTGTTGGCCACAGATATTTACAAGCAGGTAATTGGCCAGCAAAATTTTGAAATGGGCGCTGTGGTATCGGTTGTACTGCTCATTCCTGCCGCGCTCGCATTTTTTGTAGATCGATTGGTTCAAAAAAAGCAGGTCGCCCTTTTGTCTTCCCGAGCGGTTGCGCTTGAGCCCAAACCCAGCCGGCGGTTTGACAACGGTATGCTCGCCTATGCCCTTGTGGTCAGTTTCTTTATTCTGGGCATCCTGGGCATGTGTCAGTTTGCGGCACTTTTTAAATTTTTCCCGTATAACCTGACCCTTGGATTAAGTAACTATCAATTTGACCTGATGGACGGTGGCGGCTGGGATAGTTATTTCAATTCAATCGAGATGGCTTCTTACACTGCAGTTTTTGGAACCCTTATTGTGTTCTACGGGGCATATCTTGTAGAGAAGGGAAAAGGTCTGGGCGTGATCAGGGGCGCCTTCCAGTTCCTGGCGATGTTGCCTATGGCGGTTCCTGGCCTGGTCTTGGGGCTTGCTTATATTTTCTTTTTCAATATGCCTTCGAATCCCCTTAATGTGCTGTATCACACCATGGCGATTTTGGTCATTAGTACCATTACGCATTTCTATACAGTGAGCCATTTAACCGCGACGACGGCGCTAAAACAGATGGATGCGCAATTTGAATCAGTAGCGGCGTCACTTAAACAACCTTTTTATCGAACTTTTTTTCGGGTAACGGTGCCAGTCTGTACGCCTGCGATTCTAGATATCAGCATCTACTTGTTTGTGAACGCAATGACAACGGTCTCTGCCGTCGTATTTCTATACTCCCCGCATACTACCCTGGCGTCGGTCGCGGTCCTGAACATGGATGATGCCGGGGACATCGCGCCGGCGGCTGCAATGGGCATGATGATTTTTTACACGGCGGCAGGCGTTAAGATTCTGCATTACTTTTTAAGCCGTGGAATAGAGGCAAAGACGCAGGCATGGCGCCGGTCGATTGAAAACTGAATAGGGAGCAGGACGTGAAATATCTTCACACCATGGTAAGAGTGTCTAATATTGATGAGGCACTCGATTTTTATTGTGAGGGTCTTGGGCTTCAGGAAATCCGAAGGTATGAGTCAGAGCAAGGTCGATTTACCAATGTGTTTTTGGCGGCGCCTGATGATCATGATGCTCAAGTGGAGTTGACCTATAACTGGGATCCCGAGAGCTATAGCGGCGGACGCAACTTCGGGCATCTCGCTTATGCGGTTGATGATATCTATGGTCTTTGCCAAAAGTTGATGGATAAAGGTGTGACGATAAACCGGCCGCCGAGAGACGGACGGATGGCATTCGTTCGCTCTCCAGACGGGATCTCTATTGAACTTTTGCAGCGGGGAGATGCGCTCGACCCCGCGGCTCCTTGGTCGTCGATGCCAAATACGGGCTCGTGGTAGCTCTGATCCGGAACGGTTTACGCTTTGCAAAACCCTGGCGCGCCATTGGAGATTGACAGCCTGCCTGTGGGGAAAACATCGGGCATGATTGGTATGTGCTGCTGTCCCGGGCGAATTGAACATCATAATGATGGCGTCGCTCGGTCACGCAATCTTGACGAAGATTTAATGCTCATTCGGGATTGGCGGCCCGATCAGGTTATTTCTCTCGTTGAAGCGCATGAATTTAATCATCTTGGCGTTTCCGAGCTGCCTGAAACGTTCAGTGCTGAATTTAAGTGGCAGCATTGGCCGCTGCAAGACCTCAGCGCACCAAAAGCCTCAGATCAAAATGAAACAGAGATTAATGAATGGTTTTCGGCGCTGAATGAGGGCCAGCGTTTGCTGTTTCATTGTGCAGCAGGCCTTGGCAGGACCGGCACGCTTGCCGCGCGGTTGTTGATTATGTCGGGCAACCCGCCTGATATTGCGATTAGTATGGTACGGGCGGTCCGGCCAGGCACTGTAGAAAGCAAGGCTCAAGAAAATTTCTTAAAAAGCCTGAAGTAGCTGCCTAGAAGTCTGGTTGAATTTCTCCAATATCTTCGATCAGAAAATCTGCGAAGCCTAGAAGTTGATCCGCGCTTCCTGCGCCACCCAGAATTCCAACGCAACATTTGGCGCCGGCATTCTTGGCCATCATAAGATCGCTGACTGTATCTCCCACCATCACGATTTGATCGATCCGACATCGCTGGCTGGTCGCGATGCTTTCGAGCACGGCCACGTCGGGTTTTACAGGCCCTACATCATCACCGCATCGGATGTCTGAAAAAAAATGATCAATTCGGAGCGCATCCAACGCTGATTGCGTGGCTAAACGATTGTCGGTTGTGGCAACAGTTAACGTCAATCCGGCATCGTAAAGTCGAGAAAGTGATTGCTTAATGTTCCCGCGTGGAATCAACTCTTCTGGCCGCGGCCCGGCCGTCATTTCGCTCACCATGAAGTCGTCTGTTAATTCACACGCGCTGTCCCAGGAAATGCCATGTTGGAAAACGACATTTGCGACAATGGTCGCAAACTGATCTAAAGGAGCAGTCGCGAGCGGGCCTTGGCCGTCCGTGACGCCTGTTTTGTCGTCAAACCCAAGAGCACGATAAAGATGATCATAGAATTCATTTGAAAGACTCAATTCCTGGACAAGCTTGTCAGCGCCACGTATCAGTCTCGGCCCCCATATTTTATGGAAGTCAATTAATGTGCCATCCTTATCAAAGACAACACATGATGCGTCTATTAATGATTCCTTGATCTTGAGGCGGGATGAGCGTGGCAACGGAAAGATATCTTGTTGGGCGTGATTGATAAGGAGTGTATCTTAAGGTCAAGCTATTTGGGCAAGCAAAGGATAACTCGTCGCATTGGGCAGCGTCCCACTATTAACCGTCGCTGTAATGGGCGCAATATTTATCAAGTCTTGAGGTTGTTTATTAAAGTTCTGGTACAGTAAAACGACTTCAGATTTATAAAAGTTCCCAGCGGTGCCTTTTGCCAGGGGATTGACGGTATTAAAAGTCTGGAATTAGAACGAAAAGTAACCCAAAAAATATTTGGAGAAGATGAAGATGGTTAAAATTTTGAAGAAAAATTCTAGAGGTGTTTTTATCGGAGGGGTAGTTGCACTGCTGTGTTCAGGATCTGTCGCTGCAGAACCGATCACAGTGGTATCGTGGGGCGGAAGTTATGGCGCGGCACAAGATAATGCGCTATTCAATGATGCCTCAAAAAACTCCGGAATCGAGATTAATCGTGAGTCCGGTGCAAGTATGTCCAAGACCTGTTTGCAGGTAGAGTCCAACTCCGTGTCGTGGGATCTTGTTGTGACGGGTTCTGGCGGCGCAGCGGCCGCAGCCGCAAAGGGTTGCCTCGAAAAGATTGACTATAGTGTGGTCGATGTTTCGGACTTTTATCCAAATCTCTATACGGATTATTGTGTCGGTTCGGACGTCTTCGCGACGGTAATGGCCTGGAATACTGACAAGTATGGTGAGCCAGGTAGTGCAAACGCGCCAAAATCCTGGGCTGATTTCTGGGATGTTGAAAAGTTCCCCGGAAAGCGCTCCTATCGCGCTAATAATGTCGATGGGGCCCTTGAGCCAGCTCTCATGGCTGATGGTGTGCCGGCCGACCAAGTTTACGAAGTGTTATCAACCCGCGCGGGTATCGAACGCGCAATCAATAAGATTCGTGAGTTGAAGCCCCATATTGCTGTTTTCTGGGAGTCTGGTGCTATGCAGGCCCAGTTAATGAAAGATGGCGAGGTGGATATGATCACTGGCTGGAACGGTCGCTTTGATAATGCTAAGAAAGATGGCGCAAAAGTAGGTTATACATTCAATCAAGCACTTCTTGATTATGACTGTTTCGCAATGCCGAAAGGGGCGCCAAATAAGGAAACTGCGATGAAGTTTCTGGCCGAGATATCTAAGGCAGAGTATCAGGCCAATCTTCCTTTTCACATTACATATGGACCTACAAATAAAAAGGCTTATGAGGTAACTACAGCACCGAAGGAACTGCTTGAGGCATTGCCTTCGCATCCCAAAAATGTCCCTTTGATGATGCCGATTAGCCTCGATTGGTACGCCAATCATCGTGCGGAGGCGCTTGAACTGTATATGGAGTTATTGAGCGAGTAATAGCGCCGTTTAGAGCACTACCGATTAAATTCGGTAGTGCTCTTTTTATTTGTAGACCAAGAAGATTCACCGATGAACAATTCAACAGCATTACCGATCTCGATACGTGGGCTTACCAAAAAGTACGGTGATTTAAATGCGCTTAACTCAGTTGATCTTGAGATAAAAAGTAGCGAGTTCTTAACCCTTCTCGGTCCTTCGGGATCGGGAAAGACAACGTTGCTAATGGCTATTGCCGGATTTAATCGACCTGATGCCGGCAGTATTAAATTTGGTGATGCGGAGATGGTCCTCACGCCGCCGCATAAGCGTGATGTGGGGATGGTGTTCCAGAGTTACGCACTGTTTCCGCATATGACGGTATCTGAAAACATAGGCTTTCCGCTCAAATTGCGTGGTTTAGCCGCTAAAGAGGTGATGGGTCGAGTGGACGAGGCGCTTGCCACTGTTCAATTGTCTGGATTGGGAGACCGAGCGATAGACCAATTATCGGGCGGGCAGCGTCAGCGAGTTGCTTTAGCGCGAGCGTTTGTTTTTCGCCCGCGAATTTTACTGATGGATGAACCACTATCTGCTCTTGATAAGAAACTTCGAGAGCATATGCAGATTGAGCTTAAACAGATTCATCGACAACTTGGCGTTACCACTGTTTATGTGACACATGATCAGAGAGAGGCGCTGACCATGTCGGATCGAATTGCCGTGATTAATCATGGCGAGTTGGCTCAAGTGGACACACCGGAGGCAATCTACAACCGCCCAAAAGACCAATTCGTCGCTGATTTCATCGGCGAATCGACCATGCTTTCTCTGACTCGGGGCGGCGATGGGCGCTTAAGCTTTGGCTCTGAAATTATTTCGTCGTCATCTCCAAACCCTTCAGTTTCGAAATGGAGCCTCGTCGTCCGGCCCGAGCGACTCCATCTGCTTGAAGGCGATGTCAATACTTCAGAAAAGCAAGTTGTGTTCAGGGGTCACGTTAAAGAGTACGTTTTTCAGGGTGAAACAGCATTTGCTTTGATCGCGCTTGATGACGTGACAATTTTGTCCGTGCGATTTGGCACGGGCGCAGGGTCGAGGATTCAATTACTTGAGCCGGGAGCACTCGTTTCGGTCGGATTAATGAGGGAAGATATTATTTTGATACCTCAAGAGGGCCAAACATGAGGCGAAGATTATGCCGATAAGCCCTGACATTGAGACACCGATGCTTCATGGGCAGGAGCTTCAGTCGCAAAAAAAACGAGAAGAATGGGTGCTTCTTGGGTTATCGCTTCCAGCGATTTTTGTGATTGCGCTGGTCGTTATTTTGCCAGTCGGCTGGTTGTTTTATCTCTCTTTCGTTGATGGTCACGGCAACTTTTCTCTTGAGCATTACCAAAAAATGGTGGAATACAAATCCTACGCGCGCGTTTTTATAACGACCTTTAAGGTGAGCGCGCTCACGACTCTCATTTGTATTGTACTTGGTTATCCAATTGCCTATTTTCTGGCAGCATTACCAAGCCGCTGGTCTGGAATTTTTATGTTGGCAGTTTTACTGCCATTTTGGACGTCGCTTCTCGTAAGAACTTACGCTTGGTTGGTGCTGTTGCAGAGTAAAGGCTTATTAAATGATCTCGCAATTCAAATAGGACTGTGGGATTCACCTGTCAAATTGGTTCATAACATGACAGGTACCTTGATTGGCATGGCCCACATCATGCTCCCGTTTCTTGTTTTACCGCTTTACGGCGCGATGAAAAAAATCGAGCCAGATATGATGCAGGCGGCCTCTAACCTAGGGGCTTCTCCAGTAAGGGCTTTCTTTAGTATCTATCTCCCGCTATCGGTGTCTGGATTGGTAGCGGGCGCTTTGATCGTTTTTGTGCTTTGCCTTGGCTTCTATGTCACACCGGCGGTTCTTGGCGGAGGCCGGGTTGTCATGGTGGCAACGCAGATTACTGCTATCTTGGAGCATCAATTCGATTGGGGCGCTGCGAGTGCGCTCGGCGTTGTATTGTTGCTAGCGACCGTCTTGGTCTTGTATCTTGCGGGTCGATTTTTTAAATTTGATACGGCTTTGTTCGGTAAAAGGTAGGTTAAATCTATGAGTTGGTGGACAAGTCCTGCGACCGAGACTCAGATTTCACACGGTGATCGATTCTGGCTGTATGTCGTTGCGGCGATCATCATGCTTTTACTGATTATCCCAACCCTCATTGTTATTCCCATGTCGTTTTCTGATTCTCAGTATTTGGAATTTCCACCAGAACAGTGGTCGCTACGCTGGTATGGCGAGTATTTCGATTCAACTAAATGGATGCGTGCGACGGTGACTTCGTTACAAGTTGGATTTTTGACCCTTTTGGTAGCTACACCACTTGGAACGATGGCGGCCTATGCCTTGTTTGTATCGGGGCATCGGTTCGCGAAAACCATCTTTATGTTGCTGATCACGCCGATGATTGTACCGGTGATTTTGATCGCAATCGGCGTGTTTTACGCTTTCGGTCGAATGGGATTAAATAATTCAATTACGGGACTTGTTCTTGCCCACACGGCGATGGCCACACCACTGGTGATGATTGTTATCACGGCCGCTTTGCGGTCTTATGATCTCAATCAGGAGCGTGTCGCGCGAAGTTTAGGGGCGACCCGAATAAAAGCGTTTTTCACGGTAACGTTACCGCAAATTAAGTTTTCAGTGGTGACAGCGGGACTCTTATCGTTTTTGACTTCTTTTGATGAGGTGATTATCGCCATTTTTGTCTCGGGCGGTAATAACGCAACCTTAACCAAGCATATGTTTGCTGCGTTGCGGGACTATATCGACCCAACGATTGCCGCAATTTCAACTATTATGGTGGGAGTCTCGACGGTGCTACTTTTGGCCACACAGTTTATTGACAGAAGAAAAAAATAGGACCGAGGTCAGCGCGGGCGTGAGGACCAGTGAAATCGATTTAACGTTCTGATACTTTACAAACCAAGGTAAACTTTCTGACTGAATAAAATAGAGAGGTTTTGGTGCCCTATTTAATATTGGCCGCGACTTGCAGCAAATATCACGATAGATAGTATTTCTCAAGGAGAGCGATTTGCGGGATTGTGACTTTTTGATTGTCGGTGCAGGATCTGCGGGATGTGTTCTGGCTTCACGTTTGAGTGAAGATCCCGATGTCAGCGTCATTTTGATGGAAGCTGGCGGGAGTGACCGTAGCGTTATCGTGCAGATGCCATCTGCGCTTTCAATGCCAATGAATACGCGGCGTTTCAATTGGGGTTATCAAAGCGTTCCGGAACCGGGCCTCGACGGTCGTGTGATGGATTGCCCGCGAGGATTGGGTCTTGGCGGGTCCTCTTCAATTAATGGAATGGTGTACGTCCGCGGTCACGCCGAAGATATCAATCAGTGGGAGGCGAGCGGTGCGTCGGGCTGGAATTATGCGGCGTGCCTACCTTACTACCAGCGGGCCGAGAGTTGGTATGGCGGTGCAGATAAGTACCGTGGCGGATCAGGACCGCTTGCCGTTTGCGCGGGTAATGATATGCGGCTCAATCCGCTGTATCAGGCCTTTATTGATGCAGGCCTTGAAGCGGGATATCCGGCAACCTCTGACTACAACGGTTTTCAGCAAGAAGGGTTTGGTCAAATGCATATGACCGTCGATAAAGGGCAACGCGCATCGACAAGTCATGCATACCTTAAGCCGGCTCGAAACCGGCCGAATCTTCGAATCATTACGGGAACTCTGGTCAGCAAGGTCCTTTTTGAAGGGGATTGCGCAATAGGTGTTGAATACGAGAAAGATGGGAATGTATTTCAGGTTTTCTCCCGGACCGAGGTCATTCTCTCAGCCGGTTCGATCGGTTCACCAACGGTTCTGCAGCGCTCGGGTATTGGTGCTGCAAGTGATCTTCAGGAAATAGGCATTCCCGTGATTTCGGATTTGCCGGGCGTAGGGAAAAATCTTCAGGATCATCTCGAAGTTTATTTTCAGTATCGATGTCTGGAGCCAATCTCGCTCAACTCCAAACTATCTCTATGGAACAAAGGCCTGATTGGGCTTCGATGGCTGCTATTTAAGGATGGCCTCGGTGCCACAAATCACTTTGAGTCCTGTGCATTTATTAGAACCAAGGCGGGAAGACGTTCACCTGATATCCAATATCACTTTCTTCCTGGCGCCATGCGTTATGACGGCCGCGCCGCATTTGATGGTCATGGGTTTCAGGTCCACGTAGGTCCAAATAAACCCTTAAGCCGTGGTTCGGTCAATATTATTTCGGACAATCCCCGCGAACATCCCAAAGTGTTATTTAACTACCTCACCGTTCGAGAGGATATCGAGGACTGGCGTACGACAATTCGACATACCCGGGAGATTCTGGGTCAGAGCGCAATGGATAAGTACCGTGGTGAGGAAATCGGACCGGGAGCGGAGGTGCAGACTGACGAACAGATCGACCACTGGGTGCGCCAAAGTGTGGAGAGCGCATACCATCCATCCTGTACGTGCAAGATGGGAAGAGATAGCGATGCCTATGCCGTGCTAGATGCCGACTGTCGCGTCCGTGGAGTTGACCGTCTTCGGGTTGTTGACTCTTCTATTTTTCCGTCGATTACAAACGGTAATTTAAATGCACCCACTATTATGGTGGCCGAGCGTGCCGCTGATCTGATTGCCGGCAAAGATGTTCTGGATGTGAATGATGCGCCAGTATGGTGTGACCCGAAATGGCAAGATCAGCAAAGGATTAAATCGCCTGCTAGAAAAATATCCAGCTAGGCGTGTTTTTACCATGAACACTTTGCTCGAAGATGCTGAGATGTTATCCGTAGTCGACTCGGACGATCATGTTGTCGGAACAGAGCGTCGTGACAAAATTCATGAGCTTGGATTGCGCCATCGCGCGGTCCACGTGTTGATATTTAATAACAACGGCGATCTATTTTTGCAAAAAAGAGGTTTGCATAAAAAAGAGAATCCCGGGCTGTGGGATTCTTCGGTCGCGGGACATGTGGATGCGGGTGAAACCTATGATGCGTGTTGCGTGAGAGAGGTCGAGGAGGAGGTGGGACTCGTATTGGACGCGACGCCTCAGCGGCTTTTCAAGTTAGCGGCCGGAGCGGAAAACGGAATGGAGTTTTCGTGGATTTATCGTGTTGATACCGACAAAGCACTGGTTCCGAATGTTGACGAAATATCTGAAGGGCGGTGGTTTGCGAAATCTGAAGTAGACCGGGCTGTCATCGATCAGTCTACTGAGATCTCAGAAGTATTCCAATTAATCTGGAAAATTTTTCGTTCAACTCGTTCAGTTGAATCAAGCGGATAGGAAATGGCAGCGTTATTATTTAATCTCTTGAAATGTGCGTCTGACTTCTTCTGCAATCACTTCAATGCCTTTTTTTACAATCAAGGGATCCTGTGCATAGGAAACCCGAATGCACTCTTGACGATGAGACCAGGGCGCGCTTAAGCCTGGGAAAAAATGTTCGCCGGACACGACTAATACGCCGCGGGCCTTTAGTCGCTGGTAAAGCAACTCGCTGGTAATCGGCAGTCCTTCAAACCAAAGCCATAGAAAGATAGCGCCCTCCGGAGAATGAATGCGGCACGGAAGGTCATGCATGGCATTTTTAACCCAGGTCATTGCGTCTTGCACTTTTGCTTTGTAATACGGGCGGATGAGGTCGTTTGAGATGTCTAGGATGCGCCCGTCCTCGATGATATTTTGTGTAAGTCCGGGGCCTGTACTGCCCGGCGCAAGTGCCATGATTGCATTCGCGCCAGAGATTGCTCGAATGACCTCTTCGTTGGCAACTACGAATCCGGTGCGTAATCCAGGCAAGCCCAGTTTAGAGAGGCTTAAGCAGAGAATTGTGTTTTCATCCCAATCGGTTGTGACCTCGGGGAACACAATATTTGGAAAAGGTGCGCCATAGGCTGAGTCCAGAATCAGGGGGATATCGTGGGATCGAGCTAACGCTCGAAGCTTGGCGATTTCCGAATCACTTAGTACATTACCCGTCGGATTGGTTGGGCGGGAGACCGCTATTGCGCCAATATCATCGTCGACAGTCAGACGCTCAAAATCGACGTGGTATTTGAACTCATGATTTCCCTGGAGTTCAATTGCAGGTTGATACGATCGAAACAGGTTGTTGCCCATGCCAATATCCGAATAACCAATGTATTCAGGTGCCAGCGGTAAGAGAATCTTGCGAAACGAGTGGTCACGGTACTCGCCCGCAAATAGATGAAAAAGGGTGTAGAAGGAACTCTGACTGCCATTTGTGATTGCGACGTTTTCGGGCCCGATATCCCACCCGAATCTCTTTTGAAAAAGTGTCGCTAGCGCCTGCCCGACCACAGAATCGCCTTTAGCCCCATCATAACTTCCCCCGATGCTTTCAAATCGGTCCCCATCATTGAGCAGTTGTTGCATCGAATCTCGAAAGACTTCTTGTACAGCAGGGATCCGTGCAGGATTGCCACCACCCAGTAACAACATGGGATCAGGGCCTGTCATGGCCGCATCGATATCCTGCATCAATCCCAGGATGCCTGAGTCCGCTTTTAGGTGATCACCAAATTTCGAGAAACGCACTATCGGGTTCTGAAGCGTTATTGAGTCGCTGAAGGAGTGATTGGGGTGGTGGCTAAGTTGTTGCGCTCAATTGAGTTGAAGCCGGTTTCCACGACGATGCGCCCGTCAAAATTACCGAATGTCAGGTCGGCTAAGATGCGGGCCGACTCAATAAGAATGATATCCCTCGGAAGAACATCCTGACCGATTTTTCGTGTCATTTGATGAGAGGCTTCAAGCGTTTTCATCAAGGCCTCCTGATCAGCGGCGCGTTGATCTCTTGAGCGCTCCCGATCAGCTTCGAGAAGGGATACTTTTGTGGCGACAGCAAGAGGTTGATCAATTGCTCGCAAACCCTTCAGGTAGGCAAAATCGGGATCCAAATTGACTCGACCTTCATGGAGAGACCGAAGTGTGCTCAACTCACGATCCTGTATTGACTCGGGGTAGCTCGCAAATTCGACGGGATCAATTTCATCCCAGGGCAGGGCATTTTTAAGTGACCGTTCGCCGTAGTCGTCAATGACCTGAGCCGACGGTATTTGGATATCCGGGGTAACGCCACGGTGTTGCGTGCTCGCGCCACTGACCCGAAAAAATTGTGCAATCGTGACTTTCAACTGCCCCAGCGGCACACTTGAGTCTTGGGAATATCGATCCAAATCAATCAGATTCTGAACGGTCCCTTTACCAAAAGTATCCTCCCCAAGGATAATGCCGCGACGATAGTCCTGAATAGCGCCTGCAAAGATTTCGGATGCTGAAGCACTATCTCGATCGACGACAACAGCCAGCGGTCCCGCGTAGGCCAGATCATTCTCGGGGTCACGATTGATTCTCGTTCGCCCTCGAGCATCTCGAACCTGAACAACGGGTCCTGATTCAATAAAAAGACCCGTAAGCGCTGTTGCTTCGGATAGAGCGCCCCCTCCGTTGCCGCGCAAATCGATAATGAGGGCGTCAATCTGGTCGCCCTCAAGTTCGGTAATGAGTCGGCGGACGTCCGATGTCGTGCTCCTGAAGTTCTCGTCGCCACGAGCTCGGGCGTCAAAATCGACATAGAACGTGGGAATGTCGATAACCCCGATTCGATGGCGGAGATCACCGTCTTGAATCTCGATCACACTTTTTTGGGCAGCTTGTTCTTCAAGCTTTATCTGGTCTCGCGTAATCGAGAGCAGCTTTGCTTCGGAAGCGCCGCTTTTTGGATCGGGTCGAATTTGTAGCCGCACGATCGTTCCCTTGGCTCCACGAATGAGATCGACCACATCGTCGAGTCGCCAACCGACCACATCAATGATGGCATCATCCGTGCCTTGACCGACACCCACAATGCGATCCCCGGCTTTGAGATTTCCTTCTAGTTCGGCCGGCCCTCCGGGAACGACCCGCTGGACAACAGTAAATTCATTTTCCATTTGTAAGACGGCACCGATACCTTCCAGCGACAAACTCATTCGAATCTTGAAATTTTCAGTCGCCCGCGGCGAGAAATAACCCGTGTGCGGCTCGATCGAGGTCATATACGCATTTATTGCGGTTTGAAAAACATCCTGACTGGATATCTGACTAGTCCGGCGTGCTTGCTGGGAGTAACGATCCCGTAGGGTATCGATAATGTCGTCGTGCGCCTTGCCCTCTAATTTAAGGGTGAGGACGTCGTTTTTAACACGTTTGCGCCAGAGTTCATTGAGTTCGGCGGTGTCGATCGCCCATGGCGCTTCATCTCGGTCGAACTGGTAGTCTTCATTAATCGAGAAATCAAACGACTGATCGAGTTGACTAATTGCGAATTCGAGTCGATCCAGAACCCGCTCCTGGTAAACGTTAAAGATCTCGTAAAAAGGGGTCGCTTTATTACTTAAAAGCGAGTTGTCGAGATTAAACCTAAAGGACTCGAACGCCTCGATGTCGGAAGATGTGAAATAGGCTCGACTATTGTCTAGCGCATTAAGGTACCGATCGAAAATTTGGGAGGACAGTGAGTCATCCAGACGGGTTTTCTGATAGTGGTAGCGCTCGACAAAGTAATTAATAAGTTTGAGCGATTGGCTGTGCTGAACATCGGGTTCGAGCAGAGGGAGTGCTTTGCTGACTTGCGCGTTCGAATTAGTAACTAGAACCGCAGCGCCTAACGCAAGGGCAACGGTGACTGATCGGGTGCGACGCCAAACATTCAGGTTAAAGTGCTGCAAAATTTTTCCTGCTGGTAGATTATTTTTTCGACTTAAGGGCTCGATTATAGGGTCGGGGTGTCAATAAACTCTGGAAACGTGTTCAAAAGATCGCTTTCTGTTGCTGCTATTACCCCACGCTCTGTAATAATTCCGCTGATGAGTCGTCGGGGGGTGACATCAAAGGCGGGATTTGCAGCCGGACTTTCTTGTGACATAAGCCGAATTTTCCGGATTTCGCCATGCTCGTCTATGCCCGAAATATGGGTGACCTCTTCTTCGGCACGTTCTTCAATGGGAATTTGACCTACGCCATCGGTGATCGTCCAATCAATCGTTGAACTGGGAAGTGCCGCGTAAAACGGCAGCTGGTTGTCGTAGGCCGCAAGGGCCTTTAGATAAGTGCCAATCTTATTGCACACATCTCCCCCACGAGTGGTCCGGTCGGAGCCGACGATACATAGGTCGACGCCACCC
>JADHSN010000004.1 GCA_016776875.1 Gammaproteobacteria bacterium
ATGTTGATGTCCTGATTATTGGATCAGGCTACACGGGACTTTGCACGGCATAGAAGACGGCGCGCGGCGGAAAAACGACACTGGTGATTGATGCAAACTAGCCGGGTGGGGGCTGCAGTTCGAGAAATGGCGGACAAATTTCGACTGGAATAAAACCTGATTTTGACGTGCTTGCCAAAAATCATGGATCGCACACGGCTTTCGAGGCGCACCGAGAAGGACTTCGGGCGATTGCCTCAATCGGTGATTTTATACAGGAAGAAGGAATCGATTGCGATTACCGGGTTTGTGGGCGATTTTATGGCGCCCACTCTCCCAAACACTTTGAAAAACTTAAACGTAAAATCAACGCGCAGCAGAAGGGCTTGGAAATCGATGCGCAGTTAGTGCAACGAAAGGATCAACATGAGGAGATAAGTTCAGATTTTTATCACGGCGGAATTATCCAAACGCAGTTTGCTTCTGTTGATCCTGCAGCCTACCATCAAGGCGTCCTCGGAAAAGTGCGGGAAGCGGGGGCCCGTGTGGAGGGATTCACTGAAGCGCTTGCCGTGTCGAAGCGGTCAAAGGGTGCAGGTTTCGACGTTCAGACGTCACGTGGTTTGGTTCGAGCTGGCGATGTTGTGGTGGCAACAAACGGCTATACATCCCGATTAACACCCTGGCTTAATCGACGGGTTTTTTCGATCGGGAGCTATATGATTGCGACAGAAGATCTTGGCGGCGATGTCGCCCGATCGCTGATACGCCGCGATCGCATGGTGGTGGACTCCCGCCGCATTGTTGTTTATTTTCGATTGTCTCCCGATGGTCGGCGAATAATATTTGGGGGACGGGTATCTCTTAACGAGACTAATCCCCGGGTTAGCGCCCCCCGACTCCATAGGCACATGACTGCAATTTTTCCGCAACTCAGAACTGCGAAAATCAGTCACTCCTGGATGGGGTTTGTGGGTTGGACGTTCCAGCACATGCCGCATATTGGGCGACATGACGGTATTTGGTACGCAATGGGGTATTGTGGATCAGGAGTTGCGCTTTCCACTTATTTCGGGACCAGGCTCGGTCAGCAAATCATGGGGCAAGAAGCGGGACGCACGGTGCTCTCTGACCTACCTTTTCGAACCCGCCCGGGCTACTACGGTAACCCATGGTTTTTGTCGGCTTCTGTCGGGTGGTATGGATTTTTAGATCGTCTTGGGATCTAGCGTTAAAGAATAATTTCAAGAACAAATCGGGAGCCAAAATAACCCAGTGCCAGAAGGGTGAATCCCAGACCCGTCCAGACGATTGCGATCCGGCCTCGCCAACCGAGACATAGCCTTCCCAACACGAGTCCTAGAAGACTGATCCAGGCAAGCAGGGCGAGCACAGTATGATGGTTAAACAAAAAACTTTCGCCAAACATGTCATTAGAAGATAAAGCGCCACTGATCAAGGTAAGGGTCAAGAGACCAAAGCCAGAATAAACCATTTGAAATAAGGTGACTTCCATTGTCTGGATCGGGGGTAACGCCATATCAAGACTTAAGGATTGTTTTTGCTTCAGTCGCTTATCCTGAAAACCCAGTAAAAGCGCTTGTGCTAGCGCGAGACTTAAAAGGGCGTAGGCAAGCCCTGCGCCAACGACATGCATCAGTCCTGCTGCCCCCCCGAGTTGGGATAGGTAAGTCGGGCCCGGCATCCACCAGCCAACGGCGACCGCGCTGAATGCGATCGGTAAAACGAGCAATCCCAGCGAATAAATAGGTTGAAAACAACGAACAATAAGAAACAAAGTGACAATTAAAAATACAATCAGGGAAAGTGTTGTGCCGAGGGCCAAATTAGGTGTTTCCTCAAGCAGAATCGGGGGTGCGAGCGTTAACCCGTGAGCCATAACAGCAAGATAGGTCAGCATGATTTCAAAGGGGCGTGAGGCAGATTTTTTCTGGCTGGAAAGCGCTCGGAGCAAAAGGATCCAAGCACCAAGATACAGCGCCATTGCAGAAAAATTAATTAAATGAATCATGTGAGTTTGGAATTAAAGGCGATAAGTTTTCGAACGATGGATTAGGGTGAAGCGACCGTGGGTGTAAAATAGTGTTTGGTTTAAGGATTAAGTTTAGCGTATGCGTTCAATGTAGGCGTTTCGCAATACATTAACCTAATTCATATTTTATTTAAAACGGGCATGATTATCGTATGTTCTCTCAATTAGGCGATCGTTTAAAAGCAACGTTTAAGGATCTCACGGGTCGTGGAAGATTAAGCGACGAAAACATTAGTGAAGCATTGCGCGAAGTCCGAATCGCATTGCTTGAGGCTGATGTTGCGTTACCTGTCGTCAAGGGCTTTCTCGAAGAGGTGAAGATTCGTGCCGTTGGCGCTGAGGTCCTGACCAGTCTGACCCCTGGACAAGCCTTCATCAAGATTGTCAACGAAGAGTTGGTGAACTTGATGGGCGCTGCGAACGAGCGCCTCAATCTTGCGGCTCGTCCACCTGCTGTGGTGTTACTTGCCGGTCTTCAGGGCGCTGGTAAGACAACCACCGCAGCAAAGCTCGCTTATCTTCTTTCAACGCAGGAAAAAAAACGTGTCTTGCTCACCAGTGTTGATATTTACAGACCGGCCGCGATTGAGCAACTTCGACAACTATCCGTTCAAGTAAATGTCGATTTTTTGAATGAAGGCGAGACACCGAAGGCAATCGCAGAGCGCGCGCTCGAGCACGCAAAAGTAAAAGCCCACGACGTCTTAATCATCGATACGGCAGGTCGGCTGCATGTCGATGACGAGATGATGGATGAGTTACGCGCGTTGCATGACGTCGTAAGTCCAATTGAGACCTTGTTCGTGGTCGACAGTATGACGGGACAAGATGCGGTTCGCAGTGCTGCCGCTTTTGATCAAGCACTTTCACTGACAGGCGTCATTCTAACGAAAGCAGATGGCGATGCTCGGGGCGGCGCTGCACTTTCGATCCGTCAGGTGACGGGAAAGCCGATTAAGTTTCTTGGCATGGGGGAATCCACAGAGGCACTTGAGCCTTTCTACCCAGATCGGGTGGCATCTCGAATTTTGGGAATGGGAGATGTTGTCGGCCTGGTTGAGGAGGTTCAGCGTAATGTCGACCAGGAAAAAGCTCGGAAAATCTCGGCGAAATTAAAAAAGGGGAAAGGGTTTGATTTTGAGGACTTTCGAGAGCAACTTCTTCAGGTCGAGAATATGGGTGGACTCGGTGGCCTGATGGATAAACTCCCTGGCGCATCCAATTTGCCCGCAGCGGTCAAAAATCAGGCCATGGGCGGGGAGACGACTCGCCTCATTGCGATCATTAATTCAATGACACCCCATGAGCGATTGTTTCCAGCCGTGATGAAAGGCTCCCGTAAGCGGCGAATTGCTGCGGGTTCCGGAACGCAGGTCCAAGACGTCAATCGACTGCTAAAACAGTTCGCCCAAATGCAGAAAATGATGAAAAAAATGAAAGGCAAAGGGGGAATGTCAAAAATGCTTGGTCAATTAAAGGGGATGGGCGGGCCTGGCGGGGCTGGGTTTCCGTTTCAATAAAAGCGGGCTAGCAAGAACAGTTCAAGGATTTTCTATGGTAAAATCCGCGCGATTAAACGATTTTTAGAGGATTTTGTTCATGGTGACCATACGGCTCGCCCGCGGCGGCTCAAAGAAGCGGCCTTTTTACTCAATTGTAGTATCTGATCGACGACGTCAGCCACGCGGTCGTTTCATTGAAAGGATTGGTTTCTTTAATCCAATGGCAGCTGAAAGCGAAGAGTCGTTACGTCTTGATCGCGAGCGAGCAGATTTCTGGATTAGTCAGGGTGCCCAACCATCAGAGCGCGTTGCCAGTCTGTTGAAAAATATGGAAGCATCAGCGGCGTAATCGGTTTCTGCTCCCTTTTGATGGAGCAAATTCATGACCGGGCAAAAAACTAAACCGCTGATTCTTGGAAAAATTAGCGGGGTGTTTGGCGTAAAGGGCTGGGTCAAAATTTTCGACTATTCCCGCCACCGAGGCGATATTTTAAATCACCCTCGCTGGTTGTTAGGCCATGAGCCAAATTGGGCCGAACGCCGCGTTGAGGTCGGTCAGGTGCACGGAAAAACCGTGATTGCAAAACTTGTGGATTGCGACGACAGGGATGATGCAGAAAAGCTCAGGGGGATAGAAGTTGCAGTATATCCGGATTGGCTAATCGCAACAGAGCCTGGAGAGTTTTACTGGTTTCAATTGCAGGGCCTGGAGGTTTTTAATCTTGATAGCGAGCCACTTGGGAAAGTGACAAGCTTGATAGAGACAGGGGCGAATGATGTGTTGGTTGTGAAGGGTGATCAGGAGCGACTTATTCCCTACACGAAGAATGCGGTCAAACATGTTGACCTGGACAATGAAAGGATTACTGTCGACTGGAGTGTTGATTTTTGACAATCAGGTAAACGGCCATCCCATGGACGGAAAAAAGTGCGAATAGATGTGGTGACCATTTTCCCGCAGATGTTCCAGGCCGTTGAAAATTGCGGCATGTCGAGGGTCGCTATCGAAAAAGGACATTTGGAACTTGGATTCTGGGATCCCCGAGATTACGCTGAAGATAGTTATCGAAGAATAGATGATCGTCCTTATGGTGGGGGGCCAGGGATGGTCATGCAAGCGCCGCAGGTGACTCGTGCCCTAAGGGCGGCAAAGTCACAAGCGAGTGGAAAAGTTGTTTATTTGAGCCCCCAGGGGCGGACGTTGACTCAAGAAAGGGTTCGCGAGTTTGCGGGAGGACCAAACCTTGTGTTGCTGGCAGGACGATACGAGGGGATTGATCAGCGAGTACTTGATGCAGAGGTGGACGAGGAAATATCGATTGGAGATTATGTGGTTGCGGGGGGAGAACTGCCTGCAATGGTATTAATTGAAGCAATGGTTCGATGTTTGCCAGGTGTACTGGGGAATCACGAATCCATTGATGCTGAATCTTTCAGCAATGGTTTGCTTGACTGGCCGCATTACACGCGACCGGAAGAGTTTGAGGATCGGTCGGTGCCCTCTGAGTTACTTGGCGGAGATCATGACAAGATCAGGCGTTGGCGGTTAAAGCAGGCTCTGGGCCAAACTTGGTTACGGCGACCTGATCTTTTAAAAGATAAACATTTAAGCGATGAAGAAGCATCTCTTTTAAGAGAGTTTAAGATTCAAACTTTGGAACAAGGACAGGAGAGTTCCCAATGACAAGTATCATTCAACAGTTGGAAAATGAGCAGTTGAAACCGGAGATTCCGGAGTTTTCGCCGGGGGACACCGTGCGAGTCCAGGTAAAAGTGAAAGAAGGTACGCGTGAGCGTCTTCAGGCGTTTGAGGGCGTTGTCATTGCGATAAAAAATCGCGGGCTCAACTCTTCTTTTACGGTTCGCAAGATGTCATATGGCGAAGGGGTAGAGCGGGTGTTTCAGACGCATAGCCCGCTTGTGGCGGATATTGAAGTTCGTCGCCGAGGAGATGTTCGCCGGGCAAAGCTTTATTACCTGAGAGGTCGCACCGGAAAATCAGCCCGAATCCGGGAAAAAATCGCTTAAGCGCCTAATATGCCCATCAACTTTCGCAGTTGATGGGCCTCATCTTGGATCGGTGCCGATCAGAACCGTTGTTCGTGGACCGACTATTAATGTCTCGCATAATGCTCCGGCGATTCACCAAGTTATCCGCAGTGATTTTGCGGATCATTGTGATTTTGTCTCCTTTATTGTCAGGGTTCATTAAACCCGCCCTTTCAGACGTTGCCATATCTACCTCCCCTCAAGCTGAGATCGCAGGTCCAGAGCCCCAGTTAGATTTTCAAACATTATTTAATTTCAACGAAGATTCGTCTACCGTCGACACGGATGCATCAGTCGAAATTAGAGGTTACATTGATCGATTCGGGACTGATCTTGAAGATTTGTCTGCGACGCAATTGAATTCGGCTGGTCTAAGCCAACTCCAACTGTTTTTGGTTGATCAACTACCGCTTAGTTCAGATCAAAACTCTCGCGACCGACAATTCAAGCGCTGGCAACTATTAGAACAGCAAGCCGATTATCGGGAATTACATCAACAGTTGTGGCGAGTGTTTCTTGATGATAAGAGTCCAATCAAAACTGAAGTAGGTATTCGATTGGCCAGTTCAATATTGAAATATGGCCATCCTTCAGAGGCTCGAGATGTTTATCGCAGACTTCTTGCTTGGCCTGACATTCAGGAGGGCGTCATCCGCCAGGCTCGTTATGGAATTATTCAGACTTTTTTTGCGCAGGAATATTTCGAAGACGCGAGCTTAGCGGCACACACTTTTGAAACCGCTTACCGCCCAGACCAGCCTTCCTGGAAATTACTCAAGGCCCAGATCGCGATTTCGCTGGATCAACCGAACGAAGCGATAGCCAGTCTCAGTGGCGTTGTGTCCCCGACTGCAGATTTATGGCGGACATTTGCGCAATGGCTAAATTCCGATCTTTCGGATCCTGAGGCGCTACATCAACTTGGCCTCATCTCGGTCCCCTCGGCTAATCGAAACTTAAAAGTGCTTCGGCAGGCAATGATTGCTCAAATTGGGGTTTCATCCGAGTACGCTGAATTAAGGGCGAGGGCGATTGAGTTTCTCATCAAATCGGAAGCACCGGTTCCGTCTTTTTTCAATTTCGATTTGAAGCCGAGTCTTTTGGCCGCTTATGCTGATATAGCGGAGAATGTCCTTAAGAATCGCGGTATTAAAAAAACGGAAAAGGATCGCGCGTGGCGACTTGTTCTCCATGGGAAAAATATAGACATCTTGCACCGTCGGGCTCTGGGAATTTTTTTAAACCGGGTGTCAAACGATTCAGAAGAGTCGTTCACGTCATATGAGTGGCTGGTTGAGAATTGTGCAGAAGATGGTTCTGATTTTTTATTACCGGTTTTTTTTGGCGAAGAAGGTATTCTTGAAAAATTTCAGAATCTGGATGATGGCGTTTTAGTTCTTTTGGTAGATTGGGCGCTCCGACAATCCGACGTTGCGTTGGCAGCTAATCTTCAATCCCATATTGATTCGCCTCCCCCCGGCATAAATATCGATGCTTGGACGCTTCGTTCCGCAAGAATTCAGGTGCTGGGCGGTAATCCAGAACTGGGTGCGAGCCAGTTAGTCACGTGGTTTTCCGCCGCTGAAAAATTATCTCGGGGAAGTCTCGATCGGGCGATGCAGATCGTATTCGATTTACAGTTTCTTGGGGAGCATGAGATTGTAATCCAGTTATTTAGGGAAATGGCACATTTAATTCGCACGGCAGAGCAAAAAAAGGAGTTTTTCTATTGGATGGCCCAATCATGGGCGGGTCTCGGTGATTATCCGCGCGCAGCGATTTACTATCTCGAATCCGCAAGTTTGACTGGAGAGTCTGACCTGTTGTGGCGTCAAAGCGCATTTTATAAAGCAGGCCAGTCGCTTGAAGACGCCAGCTATTATAGTGATGCGAAAAAGGTCTACACGATGTTGTTGGGGAACTCATCGGATCCAAAGATGTTGGCCAAGTTACAGTACCGGCTCGCCCAGATTCAACTTGCCGAAATACATCGGGACAAACCATGACAGGCGATGACCGTTCCGCAGGCCTAATTGACCAATTTCTTGATGCGGCCTGGCTCGAGTCTGGCTTGAGCGCTAATACCCTCGCGGCGTATCGGTCTGATCTTTCGGCATTTAACAGATGGTGTGATGGAAAAATTGATGTCTTAGATAAGGTGAGTCGAGCTGATCTATTGAATTACTTAGCGGCAAACGTTTATGCCGGACTCAGCGCAAGATCGTCGGCTCGCCGATTATCAACTCTCAGACGTTTTTACCAATATCTTCTGAGAGAGGGTCTTATTGTCCTCGATCCTACTTCGGACATTCGATCTCCGGCCCAAGGTCGACCCCTACCTAAGGCAATGACCGAGACAGCGGTCGAAAAGCTTTTAGGTGCGCCTTCGGAAGGGACCGCACTATCACTTAGAGATCGCTCAATGCTTGAAACGATGTATTCAAGTGGGTTGCGGGTGTCTGAATTAGTGAAGCTCAATTTAAACCAACTCGACTTGAATACGGGTTTGATTCGAATTGTGGGAAAAGGCGGCAAAGAAAGAATTGTACCGCTTGGAGATGAGGCAGCCGATTGTTTGCAGCGTTATCTAGAAATCGGACGCCCTGAGCTTCTCGGCGATCACAAAAGTGATGGCGTTTTTCTGACCCGACGAGGGCATCCGATGACCCGCCAGGCGTTCTGGCAACTGATCAAACGGTATGCGGTTAGGGCAGGGATCACAACCGATATCTCCCCACACACCTTACGGCACGCCTTCGCAACACATTTGCTGAATCATGGGGCGGATCTTCGGAGTGTCCAAATGCTACTGGGACACTCTGACCTTTCAACCACCCAGATTTACACCCATGTTGCTCGCGCTCGACTCCAGTCTCTTCACAGCGCACATCATCCCCGGGGATAGGGAACGAGGATCATTAGTGTAGTGCGCGAGCAAGCTGTCGTCGATAAGAGGACACTCGGGAGTCAGCCGGATTAAGACTTTCAAATAATTGGACTAAGGTCTCCCTAGCTTCTTCAGCTTGCACCGACTCCCGGGCGCGCTGAATGATCTCGATGAGCGCTTGAACTCCATCATCAACGCTATCTTCACCCTGAAGTAACGCCTGACCCCACTCAAGCCGCACATCCAAATTGTTAGGATCCCCATTAACTTTTTTTTCGATCATAGTTGCATCGACCTTGGTTCCAAGGCGTAATGCAAGATTCACTTGGGCGCGAATTCTTTTTATTTCGGCTTCGTAAGTGGTGTTCAGGGGTAAACCTGATAGCGCTTCAGAAGCAGAATGTGGATCGTTTGCCTTGAGTTGATATGCTGCGAGACTTAACAATAGTTTCGGATAGTTCGGATTTTCAACTCGAGCATTTTTTAATACCGAAATGGCATGGTCGATGTCGCCCTCGCCAGCTAACTGGTCAGCTTTATTAATTTCGGCATCGGCCGGATGATCCACATACCGATCAATAATTTCTTTAATCTGGGGTTCTGGCAGAACACCCATGAATTCATCAACTACTTGTCCATGCCTGAAGATTTTGACCGTCGGCAGGCTCCGTATTTCGTAAGTGGCCGAAAGCTCTTTTTCCGACTCAGTGTCTATCTTGGCGACAAAAAACCCACCTTGATATTCGAGTGCCAATTTATCCAGAATCGGCATCAACATCTTGCAAGGATTGCACCAGTCTGCCCAGAAATCGACTAAAACAGGTATCGAGTCTGAACGTTGCAAGACTTCTACTGCAAAGTCATCACTCTGAACGCTGGCGATGAAAGGGTTTTCGATCATGGCGCTATTTTCTAACAATAGTCGGGCCGAGAAAAGCCTGATCAGGAAAAAAGATACCCGATCCGCTTTGCGCTGGAGCATGTTGCACTAGACTAGGACGATTTGCCGAGATCCTAATCTAGTACAAGGAGAAATATTTAAAGTGGGCTTAGACACTTCACCCGCTGGACGCCGTGCCTTTCTTTATTACTCGGCACCGGGCCTTTTTGTTGTCTTGTGGAGCACTGGTTTTATTGGGGCCAAAATGGGTCTGCCTTACGCAGAGCCAGCAACATTCTTGGCGATTCGTTTTGCTTTGGTTTCGGTGATCCTCGGGGCGGCTGCGGTCGTTCTGCGACCCGCATGGCCGAGGGGTTGGCGAGCCTTTGCACAAATCATGCTGGTCGGCATCCTAGTTCACGGCGTATATCTTGGTGGAATCTTTGCGGGGATTAATCTGGGTGTGTCAGCGGGCGATAGCGCTTTGATTGTTGGAATGCAGCCTATCTTGACCGCAGTATTTATTGGACCCATGCTTTCCGAGATTGTCGACCGCAGGCAATGGTCTGGTTTTATATTGGGGACAGCGGGTATCTCCCTGGTGTCGCTGCGTTACCTCGGCAACTTTGACAGCTCGTTCGAGGGTGTACTGCTATGTGTGTTCGCTGTTGTAGGAATGAGCATCGGCACGCTTTATCAAAAACGATTTTGCAAGGATATGAATCTTTTGAGTGGTGCATTTTTACAGTTCGGGGCGGCAACATTAATGATGTCAGTGTTAGCGTTGACATTTGAAACGACTCAGATTAGTTGGACGGGTGAATTTGTATTTGCTCTGGGTTGGCTTGTTTTCGTGTTGTCTCTGGGTGCAATGACGCTCTTGTGGCTTCTGGTTAGGGAGAAAGCGGCAACTCAAGTGGCTAGCCTTTTCTTTCTGGTTCCCCCTGCAACCGCACTTGCAGCATGGCCATTATTTGGAGAAACACTTAATTCAAATTCGATCGCGGGAATGATTCTTGTCGTGTGTGGGCTACTTTTGGTAAGGCCGGCAAAAGAAAACAGGCATCGAGAGTCATTGAGATGAGATTATTGTGGCTCAAGAAGGTCATTATCTTGGCGAATTTGCTATTTGCCGTTTCGTTTCCTGCCATGGCTGAGATGCTGGAGGGCTTCGTCGATTTTGATGGGCAACCTGCGGCCTTGAATAAAATTTTTCCGAAAGAGCGATGGGTTGTTGTAATGATCTGGTCCCATACATGCCCAATCTGCGCAAGAGAGATGAGTACGCAAGTCGAATTTCATGAGCGGCATAGAGAAGGTGATATTGCGGTCTTGGGCATGTCGTTAGACGGGCAGTCAGACACGTTTGAGGCTTGGGCATTTTCGGAAGAGCACAGTGTAACGTTTCCAAATGTGTTAGCGGGCCCTCAAAGTGTTGCGAAATTTTTTTATGAAACTTCAGGCCGACGATTGAAAGGCACTCCAACCTTTATGATTTTTGGACCCAAGCGGGAGCTTAAAGCTGTGCAGTCTGGACCAGTGGCGCCTGAAGTCATTGAACGCTTTATCGATCAACTTAAAAAAAACGATTGATAGCATCGCGAACCTGTGATTATCAATTGGTAAAGATTAAACTATGACTGACGAATATAAAAAAGGATTCTGGCTCACGCTGGCTGGCGTAATGGCGTTTACGCCAGACGCGTTACTGATCCGTCTAACTGCGATTGATACATTTACGTTAGCATTTGGTCGAGGCGTGCTTGGCGGAACGGTCCTTATTCTCTGCTACATTATTTTTGTCAAAGATGGATTTATTGCGGCGTTACGACCTTTAGGTTGGTGGGGTGTTTTGTTTGTCTTTGTGCAGGCCGCGTCTTCAATCATCTTTTACGCGGCGTTTGCATTTACCTCGGCCGCAAATGTGCTAATTATTTTTGCGTGTACCCCGTTGGTTGCCGCTATTTTTTCGCGGGTTCTATTTGGGGAACGAATTGCCTTTATCACGAAGATGGCCATTTTAGGGAGTGCTTTGGGACTCGGGGTCGTCACGTCCGGAAGTCTTGAAAGCGGACAGTGGGTGGGTGACGGACTCGCGTTTATTGATGTGATTCTTCTTGGTCTTTTATTCGCAATCATAAGAGGGCGGAAGCAAAGTAATATGGTGCCGGCCACTGGACTGGGTCTTTTGTTGGCGAGTGGCGTTTCATTTTTCTTTGCCGATTTCCCGGCCATGGCAGTGAATCAGTGGATATGGCTTGTGCTGGGGGGCGCCATATTACTGCCGGTAGCAATTTCTCTTCTAACGGTAGGGCCTCGATTCCTCCCGGCAGCGGAGGCGGCTATGTTGACATTAATGGAATCAGTTTTAGGTCCTCTATGGGTCTGGATGGTAATTGGTGAGAATCCAGGTTTGCGTTCGGTAATCGGTGGGACGATTGTTATTGGCGTCCTTCTGGCACATTCAGTGATAAGGTTTCGATCACATGCGCCTGAAGACGCTGGCGTGAAATCAATCAAATCAGAGTGATGATTTTCGGGGTCTGGTTCGGCGCAATACACCGGAAAAAAATGAGATATGAACCATGAAAAAAACAGGTGATCTGGAGATTGACGGCGAGAGGCTATGGGACTCAATTATGGAAATCGCAAAAATTGGTGCGACCCAGAAAGGAGGCTCATGTCGACTTGCGCTCACTGATCTTGACCGGGAAGCGCGGGATCTTTTTGTGAGTTGGTGTCAAGACGCAGGATGCACAATTGCGATTGATAAGATGGGTAATATTTTTGCACGCCGGCAAGGCAGTGATCCGGATTTACATCCGGTTGCCGTGGGTAGTCATCTAGATACCCAACCGACTGGCGGGCGCTTTGATGGCGTTTATGGCGTACTGACAGGATTAGAGGTTATTCGGACGCTGAATGATCACAAGATCAACACGAGACATCCTGTCGAGGTCGTCTGCTGGACAAATGAGGAGGGTAGTCGGTTTGCGCCTGCGATGGTCGCCTCTGGCGTGTTTGCAGGGGTTTACGAACTTGAATTCGGCTTATCGCGGGAAGATGAAGATGGGCGGACGATGGGCGAAGAGTTAACGCGAATTGGCTATGCTGGCGATCAGCCGATGGGGCGACCACTGCATGCCTATTTGGAGGCTCATATCGAGCAAGGACCCATCTTAGTCGAGGAAGAAATTGATATCGGCATTGTCACCGATGCGCAGGGGCAGCGTTGGTATGAGTTGGAGCTAACAGGGAAAGAATCGCACGCAGGGCCTACCCCGATGGATCGGCGTCAAGACGCTTTATTAGCAGCCGCAAGAGTGGTGACGTTAATTAATGATATTGGGCTTGCGCACGCTCCGTTAGCGTGCGCAACTGTTGGTATGATGCAGGTGCATCCGAACTCGCGAAATGTGATTCCGGGTCGGGTTTTTATGACTATCGATATCCGTCATCCGGACGACGCTGTACTATCAAAGATGGATGCGCTGGTTCGAGGCGGGATTGCGGAGATAACAAACACTGCCGGAATTTCGCACGACATCAATCAAATTTTTTATTACGCGCCTATTGCGTTTGATTCAAGTTGTGTTCGCGCTGTGGCCGAAGCAGCCTCAACGTGTGGGTACAGCGCGCGCGAAATTGTTACAGGTGCAGGACATGATGCCTGTTTTGTCGCACATGCCGCTCCTACATCGATGATTTTTATTCCATGCATTGATGGTATCAGTCATAACGAGGTAGAGGATATTCATCCGGCCTGGTCCACTCAGGGTGCTAACGTGATGCTTCAAGCGGTCCTCAGCAAGGCGGAACAAATCGCGAGCTAGAACTTAGCAGTGCAGCATCTGAACTAAATTTTTCTGGAGGACGATAGGTAATGAGTCGCATAGATAGGAATCGCGCGCGAAAAGAGCGCCGCGCGAGTCGCAGTGGGGCGGGTATTTCTCAGATCGGGTTTGGTCCGCTTAATAATCGCTATCCCCCGATTAATCCTTTGTCCGAGGCGCAGGTTGAAGAGATTCACAACGCTTCGCTTTGCCTGCTGCGTGACTCTGGAATCGAAGTGATGAGTGCTTCGGTCCGGGCTCAATTTCGCCGCGAGGGTGCGTCTGTTGATGACGATACGGGAATTGTTAAGGTTGATCCCGAAATGATCATTGAGTTAATCGCTCGGGCCCCTCGGGAGATTCGACTCACTCCTCGTAATAGTGATCATACGGTAACACTCGGCGGCTCCCAGGTGAATTTCGGCGCCGTTTCCGGTCCGCCGAATGTGCACGATTGCGTTCAAGGTAGGCGGGCTGGTAATTTTGCTGATTACAAGAAATTAATCAGTCTCGGACAAGCCTTTAACGTCATTAGCGTATTCGGAAATCAGTCGGTAGCGACCACGGATCTTCCAGTGCCGACCCGTCATCTGGATTGCTACGAGGCCAATTTAACTCTGACGGATAAGATTTTTTCTGCGATACCGATTGGGAAAGAACGCGTCGTTGACGCGGCACACATGGTCGCAATTGCTCGAGGCATTAGCCTGGATGAGTTGCATCGGAGTCCTGGTTTGATCGGTAATATCAATATTAAGTCGCCGCGAAAGTTAGATGAGGCAATGTCTGATGGGGCATTGGCGCTCGCCGAGCTCGGTCAGGCTGTTATCGTAACGCCGTTTACACTTTTGGGTGCGATGACGCCAGTCACAATGGCTGCTGCCCTGGTACAGCAAAATGCGGAGGCTTTATTGGGCTTATCAATGATACAGATGGCGTTCCCCGGAAGCCCTGTGGTCTATGGCGGATTTACATCTAATGTTGATATGCGATCAGGCGCACCAACTTTTGGAACGCCAGAAAATGCAAAGGCGAATCTTGCCGGAGGGCAGATGGCCCGTCGCTACGGATTGCCGTACCGCACGAGTGCCTGTAATGCGTCAAATTTGGTTGATGTCCAGAGTACCTATGAGACCCAAATGGCACTGTGGGGCGCCGTAATGGGGCACGGGAATCTTGTTTATCATGCCGCGGGATGGCTAGAGGGTGGCCTTGTCGCATCTTTTGAGAAATTTGTGATTGATGTGGAAGTGATTCAGCATTTGTCCGAAATGCTGAAACCGATTGATACCTCTGTAGATGAGCTCGCGGTTGATGCGATCTCCGGGGTTGAGCCAGGCGGACATTTTTTTGGGGCGGAACACACCATGGAGCGATACGAGTCTGCGTTCTACACGCCGTTTTTAAGTGATTGGCAAAATAATGAAAACTGGCAAGCGGCTGGCGCCAAAGATACGACCCGTCGGGCGACGGAGATCTGGCAATCAGTTTTGGAAAATTTTGAGCCCCCTAAATTAGATGATGATCGACGCGATGCATTAAGCGAGTATGTTCAGAGACGGAAGCGGGAGATTGGAACGAAAGAGGTGTGAATGATTTTGAGATTATTCGATAATTCTGGGTTACAACCCTTGGAGTGTCTTCGATAAAGTTGATAGAACTCTTTTTTTAATCAGGATTTGCGCTTTTTGGTTTGGGTGAAGTCCGTCGGCCTGGAGCAGTTGCGGGTCGCCAAAAATCTCATCGAATACTGACGGGATTAGAATGATATCGAATTGATCTGAGAGTTCGCGATAAATTGAACGAAACGCATCGCGATAGGCAGACCCATAGTTTGCGGGAATATCCATTTCAATGAGGGCGATCGCCGCGCCATTAGATAGACCGGCTTGGATCATCGTTGAGAGATTTGACTTAATTGCTGGAGGAGCATGACCGCGAAGGCCATCGTTGGCTCCCATTTCAATGATGACAAGGCTGGGTTGGTACCGCTCAAGGAGGCGGGGTAACGACTGTTTTGCTCCCGCTGTGGTCTCGCCACTCACAGAAGCGTTGATAAACTTCAATCTGCTTCCAAAGTCCTGCTGCGCTAAATGTACCCAGCCAGCATCTTCGGGCATTTGATAGGCAGCGCTCAGCGAGTCTCCCAGGACAAGAATAATCGGTTGATTCCCATTCGCGCCGAAACTGACGATCCATATCCCTAAACCGAGAATACATGATTTGAAGAACGTCATATTAAGAGCCAATAAGCTAGTTCGCGATGTAGAGGGTCCGTCTGGAACATTGAGAATACTTGATAACGTCTCGTTCGAGATAGCAAAGGGGGGATCAATTGCGATCACGGGCCCCTCTGGATCGGGAAAGTCTACCTTAATCTCTTTATTGGCCGGGATGGATCTTCCATCTCAAGGAGAGGTCTTTATTGGCGACCAAGATCTAAATCTGCTGGATGAGGACGGTCGCGCCAAACTCAGAGCGGGCAGGGTGGGGTTTGTATTCCAGTCTTTTTACCTCATCGAAACATTAACTGCACTAGAAAATGTGATGCTGCCATTAGAGCTGGCAGGTATCTCAAATGCAAAAGAGGTTGCGGGCAGTTGGTTGGCGCGAGTAGGGCTTGAGAATCGTGGTGATCACTACCCGCAACAGTTATCCGGGGGCGAACAGCAGAGGGTCGCGCTCTCTCGCGCGTTCGCAATTGAGCCGGAGTTGCTTTTTGCCGACGAGCCGACGGGTAATCTGGATGACGAATCTTCAGCGCAGGTCACAGAGTTGCTCTTTTCTTTTTGCCACAATCGTGACTCAGCTTTAATTCTGGTGACTCATGATGCGAGTTTGGCGGCCCGATGTGAAAGAAGGCTACGACTCGTTAACGGCCGGATAGTGGAAGCATAAAGTGAATTCGACTTTTTTTTATTCGTTGCGCGAGATTCGGCGGGATTGGCGGGCGCGCGAGATTGTGGCCTTGGGTATGGCGGTGGCGATATCAGTAGGTGCAGTCACCGCAGTACTGGGTTTTGCGGATCGGGTCACTAGTGGCTTGGAGAGAAGCGCGGGCGAAGTAATTGCTGCCGATATAAAGCTCGCCAGTCGTGAAGAATTTCCGAGCGAATTTTCGGAAAAGGCGCTTGAATTAGGGCTAAAGGTGGCGCATACGGTGTCTTTTCCGACCGTTATCTTTGATGACGGAAGGACGCTGTTAAGTTCTGTTAAAGGAGTCAGTGATCGATATCCTTTGAGGGGTGAACTTCAGGTTCAGACCGTTCAAACCGGGTCAAGTGTTGTTACCGCTCATGCAATTCCGGCCCGGGGCGAGTTATGGGTGGATGCCCGGGTGCTTTCGTCCATGGATTTAGCGCTTGGGGATCAATTAAAACTCGGGGAAAAGTCGTTTACATTGGGGGCTGTGCTGACCTATGAGCCAGATCGAGGAGGACAGTTCTTCAGTTTTTCACCGCGACTGATGGCCAACATTACAGATCTTGAAGAAACGGGTCTTCTGGGTCCTTCGAGTCGCGCACGTTATGCCTTGTTGGCTGCGGGCCCTTCGGAGGTGGTGGAGCAGTTCGCCGCTATCGTTGATGATTTGCCATCTCCAAAATATACGATCATTGATCTTGAATCGGCTCAGGAGCAAGTCGGGGCAACTGTCACCACATCAAGAGACTTTATTGGAATGGCAACCCTTGCGACGCTCTTGATTGCAGGGATTTCAATTGCGGTCGCATCAAGACGATATACAGAGCGCCGACGACGCCACGCCGCGCTGCTTCGTTGTTTTGGAGCAACGAGTCGCGAAGTATTGTTAATCTACGGTCAGACGCTATTTCTCCTGAGTCTTTTCTGGGGTTTTGCCGGGATGCTCTTGGGTTATTTTGTTCAGGAAATAATGTCGACAATCCTAGGTGAATTCTTTACAACCGAATTAGGTGAGATAGACATTAATTCAGGTTTAATGGGTCTGTTGCTGGGCACAATCTTGCTTTTGGGTTTTAGTCTTCCGTCACTCTCACGCCTGACCCGGGTTTCCCCAACAGAGGTGCTTCGCAAAGTTGAACGGGCGCGGTATCAGGGTATCGATAGGGTGTGGCATCTCGTTTCTATCATTATTTTTTTGATACTGGCTTATACGCAAACCCGTTCGGTAGAGTTGGTTGGATTAGTTTTGTTTGCTGTCGTTGGCGTGCTTGTCGCGATGATGGGATGTAGCGCTTTTGTGTTGACCGGGTTGCGGAAAATTTCTCGAGGCGTTGGCGTTTCCTGGCGATTCGGACTTGGCCGGCTTTTTCGGGACAGAATGGCAAGCACCTTTCAAATATCAGCGCTTGGCATTGGGTTGACGGTACTGATCACTTTATCGTTCATTCGCGTTCAACTATTTGAATCTTGGGAAGCAAGAACGCCGGATGATGCGCCCAACTTTTTTTTCGCTAATATTCAGGATTACGAGAAAAATGCTTTAAAAGTTTTTTTTTCGACGCGGGTAAATTTGACCCCGTCTTTCACCCCAATGGCCACCGGTCGACTCGTATCGATTAATGGCGCGATCCCCAGCGTAGATGAATACCCGGACCCACGGACTGCTTCACGCATTGATGGCAATTTAAATTTTTCATGGTCGGATAAGTTGCCTCAGGGTAATCGACTTGTCGACGGGGAGTGGTGGGATGCAACGACCACCGAGCCGGTCGTTTCGTTAGCGCAAAGCTGGGCAGAACCCTTGCGCGTCAAGGTTGGCGATCGGATTGGTGTGCGAGTGGGTACTGAGGAGATTGATGCATTGATCGTCAATATACGAGAGGTTCAGTGGGAGAATTTCAATCCAAATTTTTTCGTGCTCTTCCCGCCGAATGTGTTCGCTAATGCGCCGCATACATACTTGAGTTCAACTCGCCTCGAAGGTCAGAACCAGGATACCCTCGTGTCGCTGAATCAAATTTTTCCGACAATTAATATTATTGATATCGGCGCGATTCTTAAGCAGGTCAGACGCCTGCTGGATCTTGTCGGCCTGACACTTAATCTGGTTTTTGGTTTTACGCTTGCCGCAGGAAGTGTGGCGCTCTACTCAGTAATGCAGTACGGTCATGAGGCGAGGGTACGAGATGTTGCAATGCTGAAAGTGTTAGGGTGCGATCGCCGGCGGATCATGATGGCCCTGGGCGCAGAGTTTTTAACGATTTCGCTTATCGCAGGCCTAGTCGCGGGGATTTCTGCGTCGATGATTGGATGGTTATTAGCCGCCCAGATTTTTGATATTCCCTATCAGTTCAACCCCTTTGTTCTAGTTTTTTCAGTCTTTTTGAGTGCTATAATCGTCGCGGCTTTAAGCATGTCACATGTTAAACATGCGCTACGAACCGCGCCTAAATTTGCTCTTTTATGGATTTAAGAGTCGATCTGCGACCACTCTTTTCAAATGAAAAAACTTTTCAGCACCCCAATTGGATGGATTGTTTCGTCTTTTCTTATTTTTTATTCCGGCTTTGCTTGCGCAGAGGGTGGCGATTTCGCGATCCCGGTTGTTGAGGAAGATGAAGAGGTGGAAGCGCCACCTCCGGCTCCAGCGCCGATAGCCGGAATTGGCGTCGCCGTTTTGGACACCGGCGTTCAGTTGGATCCAGCCCTTAATCCGGTATTATTTGTGCCAGGTAGCGCAAGTTATGTGGGTCAAAACCCGTTTGTTGATCTCGCAGAACAAGGAACGCATGGTACGGCAGTCGCCCAGATCATTCTGACCCTGACACCCCAAAGTAAGATCTTGTCGCTTCAGACTTCGACGGGATCAACGTCAGTCTCGGGTAGTGCGGTTGAAGCCGCGCTCATGGCCGCTGCCGCAAATCCAAACATCCGGGTGATTAATCATTCAAACGCGGCACTCGCAGGCGTTTCTGGTGCGGCCATGCTGGCCACCGCAGTTGCCGATCAGGTCGTTGTAATGCAAGCCGGTAATAACTGGGCGCCTTATCCCGTTGGGGATGCCCGACATGCGCCTGGTTTGTCCGGGAAAGGAATCATTGTTGGCGGCTTGGGTCCTGAAGACGAGATGCTCGGATTTGGCAACGAGGCCGGTGATATGGCGCAGCATTATGTGGTGGCGACGGGATCGTCACAATTTGCAGATTATTGGGGTACATCGTTCGCAACGCCGCGCGTAAGCGCGTTGGCGGCGGGCTTACGTTTTCGGTGGCCAGATCTGAGGGCTGAGGAGATTGTTGCGGTGATCAAACGAACGGCGACCGATATGGGTGCGCCGGGAGTAGATGCTAAATATGGCTGGGGAAAAATTAATCCCACAAGGGCTTATTCGCCCATTGGACTCGTCTATACGCCATCGGCTGCAGGGACGACAGCGAGTCCAGCCGAGCCCGCCGAAGAAGAGGCGCCGAGCGAGGATGACGTGGCGTCAACAGAGGTCTCTTTGCATCGGCTTACCGTTGGAGTACCCCTTTTCAATGCGTTGAAAGGAAGTGGATTTTTTGAGCGCGTGTTGGTTTTTGATCAGTTTAATCGAGATTTTAATTGGAATCTTTCCGCCTCACTCAAAGAGCAGGGCGCAACTAATTCAGCCCGTTCATTTTATTCTGATTGGCGGCGTGGGAAGACACCCGCCTTGATTGGCCAATCATCTGCTCATCAAATTTTTTCATTTACGCTCCCTCAATTTAACAAGGATCAGGCGACAGATCCTGTATTACTTGTCAGCACCTTGAATGAGCAAGGACTTCAGAGTCACCTCGGGTTTGGGGTGCTTCCAAAGGCTAAGTCTGACCCCTTTCTTGCAATGGCATTGAAAGGGTTTTTAAATCCGAGCAGTTTCTTGAATAGCAAAATCCGTCTCGGGGACTATGATGCTGATGGCGTACATAGCCTAATTGCTTTTGACGCTACGCCTGACGTAGGCTTTGATCTAAGATATTCAGATATCGATGATACGAGTGACAATAATTATCAAGGGTCTCAAATCACGGCGGGCTCGCACGTCAAGTTTGGGGATTTTGGCGCCACTATTGAGGGTGGATGGTTATCAGAGGGCAAGAGTCTTTTTGGTGGAACCGCGAGCGGGCCTTTCGCCGTTGATCACGCCGAAACAAGATTCCTCAGGTTTTCGGGCTATCGAATGCTCTCGGCACAAACCGCTTTGGTTGGATCGGTGACGGGAGGATATACGGAAGTTCGTTCAGAGACTGGTTCATCTTTGAGTAATTTCTCTGACTTGGTTTCCAGTGCTTGGATGTTGGGCTTAAGCACCCGTGAGGTTTTTAAACTCGGAGACAGCGTTTCGCTAACAATTGCCCAACCGCTCAGTATCAACTCCGGGTCTGCTGATGTGGATATCGCTTACGGCATCGACCCAAATAACCGAGTGTTGCGACATCAGGATCGAATTAATTTTGCGACTAGCGGGGTTGAGGGATTAGTGGAAGTTGGATATCGGATGCCCTGGACAGATCAATTCGATATTGGCGCCTATCTCTCGCTTCAATCTCAAATAGTCGGGTCCAGACTCCAGACGCTTGATCCGCAGTTCCTGTTGGTTGGGCGATCTTCCTTCTAGCATTATCCCGGTTCCGCTTTTTTAGTCGAAAGGCGTCGTTTACAGTTGTTCGGCCGATACACATTTTTCTAGACGCTGACTATTCGGGAAACCGATGGTTTCGACTAGAATGGCCTCAGGTCACCATAAGGTATTTCTGCCATGACAGTTGAATCTGAAAAAAGCGTCGAACGAACGCCTCGTCAACACGGGGCGATGGAGTTCAGTGAGGCACCCGTTGATCTAGACACCGTTCGGCAAGATCGATTATCAAGACTTCGGTTATCAATGGCCAAGCATGATGTTGCAGGGTTACTCCTGTTTGATCAAATCAATACACGGTACGCGACGGATGCGACCAACATGCAAGTGTGGTGCTCGCACTATGAAACGCGGTGCGTGTTTATTGCCCAGAACGGCCCGGTCGTGCTGTTTGACTATGCGAACCATCCCCATCTTGCCGAAGATTTGCCGGGAATAGATGAATACCGAGTGATTCCCTCTTTTTATTTTTTTTCGGCCGGACCGAATGGTCCTGATCGCGTAAAGATTTTTGCAGACCAAATAGATGATCTAATGAGAGCGCATTGCGGTGATGACCGGGTGCTCGGCGTTGACCGTTTATCGTTTCCAGCCTGTGACGCGCTCCGAGATCGTGGGTTGATTTTGGTTGAAGGCGAAGGTGTTTGCGAAAGGGCACGCTCCATAAAATCTGTTGGGGAATTGGAGTTAATGCGTGCATCGATGGCAGTCTGTGAGGCCGGATGCCTCTCGATGAAGGCTGCGCTTGAGCCCGGTATTACTGAAAATGCGCTTTGGGCGAAACTCCATGAGACAAATATTCGATTGGGGGGTGAATGGATAGAGACGCGTCTGTTGTCGTCAGGTCCGCGAACCAATCCATGGTTCAGAGAGTGCTCAATGCGACCGATCGAAAGAAATGACCTTGTCAGTTTCGATACCGATTTGATTGGGCCGTACGGATATTGCTCGGATATTTCCCGCTCTTGGTTGTGTGGAGACTGCCCTAGCGACGAACAGCGGCGTTTATATTCAGCCGCTTTTGAGCAAATTGAAACCAATATTGCCGCACTTCGGCCCGGCCGAACATTCCATGATGTGTCGACGGATTGTTGGCGTATCCCGGAGGAGTACTTATCTCAACGTTATCCGTCGCTTATGCATGGGGTGGGGCTTGCGGATGAGTATCCCAGCATTAAGCACGAGACAGACCTGGATACCCGAGGTTATGAAGGAACGGTAGAGCCGGGTATGGTGCTTTGTGTAGAGTCATTTATTGGGTCGGTCGGGGGGCGTGAAGGCGTGAAACTTGAGGAGCAGGTTATCATTACTTCCACCGGTACCGAGCGAATGTCTACCCTCGATTTTGAGATGGACTGGCTTTAACTTCCCGACGACGATTGCTGAATGAAGATCACCATTGATTGCTTGCAATACTGTAACTGGTCACGCGATATTTTTGAGCAGATGCGTGAGGGAGGCCTGGATGCGGTTCATGTCACGATTGCTTATCACGAAGATTTTCGTCAGACGGTCGATCGAATCTCGAAATGGAATCGCCTGCTTGATCAGTACAGCGATTTGATTCAGCCGGGGCGGACGGCGGACGACGTTTTGCGCGCCCGCGACACGAATAAAACGGCTATTTTTTACGGGTTCCAGAATTGTTCTCCGATCGAATCGGATATTGATCTCGTTGAGATCTGTCATCAGCTTGGCGCGCGATTTATGCAACTTTCGTACAATAACCAGTCGTTATTGGCGACCGGCTGTTATGAGTCAGATGATCCAGGCATTACCCGAATGGGAAAACAGGTTATCGCGGAAATGAATCGAGTGGGGCTGGTCGTTGACATGAGTCATTCTGCAGAGCGCTCGACGTTGGAAGCGATAGAGTGCTCCACGCGGCCGATTGCCGTTACTCATGCGAATCCATCACGCTGGCATCCTGCTTTGCGGAATAAATCCGATTCAGTCCTTCGCGCACTGTCGGAGTCCGGCGGCATGATTGGATTTTCGCTTTATCCGCATCATCTAGCTGAAGGTAGCGCATGTACGTTGGACAATTTCTGTCAGATGATCGCAGATACGGCCGATGATATGGGAATTGATCATATCGGGATTGGCTCAGACCTTTGTCAGGACCAGCCTGATAGCGTGGTCGAATGGATGAGAAATGGCCGTTGGACCCGTGAGAAGGATTTTGGTGAGGGATCCAAGGCATCCCCTGGATTTCCTGATCAACCCGCTTGGTTTAAAGATAACCGCGACTTCCCGTCGCTAAGGGCAGGATTGAAGAAAGTTGGCCTGAATGACGCCGCGGTGAACGCTGTCATGGGAGATAACTGGCTACGTTTCTTTGAGAAATCATTTGGCCCCGCGTAATTGCAGGCCGTAGGAGAGAATAGCAAGATTATGAATTCCGACGTTGATCTATTGACCGAAAAGGAAGCCGTGAGTAACGGTTTTTTTTCGGACACCGTACCGCTACGACCGCCCGAAATGGTGTGCCGGATGGAGCGGATGGGAGCTGCGTTTCCCACTCGATTGAGTTTTATCCGACTTCTGCTCAGGCGAATGAAAGAGGAGATGTGGAAAATTCAGAGAGTGCGTTTTGATCTGGATGGCTCGGGTTATGGTCGCGCGGTTTATGAGGTGCATACACCTGATCGTCAATATTCCCTGGCCGCTTTTGCCAATCCGCTCGCAGACCACCAGCGTACCGACCGTGTAATCGCGTCCGCATGGGACGCCGCGTTTGTCCTGTTTGACGGGAAGCCAACAGAGGGTGATCTGGAGCGCCTTGCTGATAATGCACCGCATCAAGAAGCAGGCCGCTTTGAGGCAACCGATTTGGTTATTTCTCGAGCTAATCGGAGTATGCGGTTGTTCGAATATGTGTGTGGTTGTCTAGCGAAAGGTGATCAACCCGATGCAGATAAGCTTCTAGAAGTTGGATATCTCATGCGAACCACAGCGGTCTACGGGAATGGCAAGTTTGGTATCAGCGATCGTTCCAGAATTAACTGGCGTGAAGAGGCTAGAAATTCGTTTCAAATCGAGATGTTAACAGTTTATTTGATCCGTCTTTTCACCGTGGATCAGCTAGATCATATCGCGAAATGTAGAGCCCCCGACAAGGCGGTTAAACTAAAGCCTGAACTCAAACGTGCGTTAGGTATAGGTAACGCAACGGGTCTCGGGATGGCGCCTTTTGTTGTGAGTCACCCTGAGTTATTCCATGAATGGTTTCACGCTCGGGAAACTGCGCTCGCACGAGTGCGCGCGCTCGACTTCGTATCACAAGAAAGCATTGACCGTGCTACAGCCCTTGCACAACGCGTTCTGGGCCATCTTGAGCAATGGCATTCGGGTGACCTGGAGTATCAATCAAGAAATCAACGACTCGGGGAGGATCTGAAGACTCTTCTGAGTTGGTTGTCCGATGGTTCAGCGTCCGGTATTCGTGAGCGGTTTTGGGATGATACGGTTCGAAAGAGTGAAACGGCGTTTGGCGTTGATGCCCAGGAATTGCTTGTTGCTTTACTTATCGAAACATATCCTGAATGTGTTGAAGATCTTGAAAAGTCTTTTCATTCATCTGAGACACGAAGAATTGATGTTGCGATGACGGTAGCAGAATTTCGGGAACAGTTTGATAAGCAGTATGCTTGGGTCGATCAGTATGACTTTTCGACAGACGCAGAAAATACACATTTCTGGTATGTCTCTGAAAACAAACTTGAACCCCGTTTTGGCCGTCGACGTGAGGAGCCGGGGGCGGATAAGGAAATGCCCGTAGCGATTGCTCGAGATATGTCCGCGCTAAAAGGCGGTTTGGCGGCATTTGATCAGGCTGCGAGTCTTGCAGAGTTTCTGATTGCACATCCCGAATTCAGGCATTTAGTGCGACGGGCCCAATCTCTTTCGGACTTGCCTTACGGCGAGATACAGGACAATTTGATCGCCGACGGTACTTCGCCACTCGATATCCTGCGATTTAAGCTTGCGAATTTTGGTGCAGCTAAGTTTGACCCAAAGTCAGCTCTTTGGACCCGAATTACGATGTTTCAAGGCGCGCCGTTACCGGAAGATTTAGATGGAGATTTAACGGATGACTGGTGGCTTCCGACGCTGCCTTGATTGCGGTAATGCGGCAATCAGCGACCGAGTTTAGGACACTTCTAACGAAAGCGGGACGGGGTGTTGGGCTCTCACCGGGACTCAGTGAAGATCTGGCGCGAGCGTCAGTCTGGCTACAAGCCTGTGGTTTCGCTGGTGGCCAAGCGGCGCTAGATGCGATTGAAGGCCTGGCCAGTAAAGGTTCTGATCCGGGATTTATTTCTCTGTCGAATCGATCGGTAAGCTCATCGAGCTCGCGGGGGAATTTATCTAGCGCCTATATTGGTGTACAACTTGCAGATGCTGTTCAATTGGGCTGGCCGTCCATGGGCGAGCCGTTTTTTTTTCGTGATCTGGATAGCCCGACACTCTCGGCGGCGGCCATCGCGCTCTCCTGTCGCGATCTTGATAGTGGAACTGAACTATCTGCGAGTACATCAGACCTTTATTTTTTAAGTCGCCCCCAAAAAGAGGAAATCGTGATTTGCGCTCGCCCGCAAAACCAACCAGATGATGAAATAGGGGTCCATAGCTTGAAAGTAAGCGCAATCGATTCGGAGGGCGCGTTTTTAACAGCAGAAGTCCTGCTGGACCGAGCGCTAGAAGAACGACGTCTGCAAGAGGTCGATGCGGTCGGATTGTCTGTGAGTCGCAGTATCGTCGAGAAGCTGCAGCAGTTTGCGGCTTTATTGCTGGTGTCGGAGACCGAGCAATCCCTAAAATTTGGCGCGGGAGCAGGCCTCGTCGACTCTGACTAGCGGCATGACAAATCGATGGTGGAAACTAGCGGGCGTCTGGTTTCTCTACATGAGTTTTGGTTTGTCGATGGCAAGTCTGGCGCCGCTCGTCGAAGAGATTGAGAGCAGCCTTCGATTCTCGCACGCCGCGATGGGCAGCGTTATGGCGGCCTGGCAGTTTATTTATCTTTTTGCCGCAATCCCGGGCGGTCTTCTTCTTGATCGAATCGGGGCAAAATGGGGCCTTGCAGCCGGGGCTCTGGTGATCGGGGTCTCGGGCATTCTTCGGGGAGTTGCGGATAGTTACGTTGAGTTGCTGCTGGCCGTTTCGTTGTTTGGCCTTGGGGGGCCTTTGATATCTGCGGGCGCTCCGAAAGTTGTTAGTGAAAATTTCACCGGATCCCAAAGAGGATTCGCGATGGGGATCTATATTTCAGGTCCGGGTGTGGGTGCGATGATTGCACTTCTGGCGACGCAACCTATTTTATTACCCATGATGGATGGTAACTGGCAACGACTCCTTCAATTGTGGGGCTTGATGAGTCTTGCCGCAGGTAGTTTTTGGTTGTGGGTGGCGAGACATGAGCACAGGCATCGGTCGGAGTCGGAATTTGGTCGGGAGATTTTTGCGAATCTGAAAAGCTTGCTCCGTATTCCTGCCGTTCAGCTGATTTCGGTGATGAGCATCGCCGTATTTGGGATAAACCACGGCATGGGAAACTGGTTAGTAGAAATCTTGAAACAGTTGGGATTAACTGCTGAGCAGGCAAGTTTATGGGCAGCCGTGCCGGTCGGCGTTGGGATTTTGAGCGCGCTGACCTTGCCTCGCTTAGCGACCGGTAGAAGACGTTTTCAGATTCTTATTGTTCTTTTTTCAGCATCAGTTGTTGCCAGCACACTTTTGTTATTTCAACCAACCGGTTTGATTTTATTAATGACTCTTGTGTTTGAGGGAATCGCAGCCGGATCAATGATGACCGTATTGTTATTAACACTGGTGGAGGTGCCGGAAGTGGGCGAGCGACGGGCGGGGACCGCGAGTGGATTTTTTTTTGCAGCCGCGGAAATTGGAGGCGTGGGCGGACCGGTTCTACTGGGTAGCCTCTTTGCACTTAACGGAAATTTTGATTTGAGCCTCGCCGCATTGGCATTCCTTGGGGTCTTTTTAATCGCAGCGGTCTTCCCATTGCGGAGATGGCTAAATCCGGCGTAAAGCTTGCCATCACGGGTTTCGCCAGACACTATGAGTAAAGAGTCGGATAAGCTCTCTACGGCGCGACATAACATGCGGTGAGCAGATTCACAGTAAATTCATCTGGGCTCGTTAGTCTTATCCGATGACTAACGTAATTCTAGAGCGTGTGGGCATGTTGTGCATAGTGTCCGGAATAGGGTATGTGGTTTTAGGATTGTTAGGCGCGGTGCCGCTGGAATTAACAGGCTCCGGTCTCACAAATATTAGAACCCCATCGGGCGTTGCGGTGGTTGGATGTTTAATTGCCGCATTTTCGACAAAAGACAGGTAAAGGAGTTCAAATGTTTAAACGGTCTGACTTTTTCTTGTTGTTGGGCGTGATGCTTTCTTTTTTTGTATCGGGTTATTTGTGGTTTAACGGGCAAAGGATGGAAGGGCTCTTCACTGCGATATGGGTACCGGCCATCTTGGGTTTCGGCATCTACTTCAAACTCATGATGATCTGGGGGAAAATCAATGACTGATCAAGTTTTATTCCTGACTGGCGTCGTTGTTTTTTCCTTAATGGGCTTAGCACTGATCTTGACGATCAAAGAATTCTCCGACATGAAGCGAAAGAAAGGAAAGTAGGCAAGATCTATATAGAGTGCCACTTTTGAGCTTAGGCAACGCTATCACAGGCTTGTTTGCAATTGAGCGGGCTTTAGCGCTTTTCGGAAAGAAACTGTCCCGCCGTTTGTTCAGAAGTGCGCAATACCAATTTCTTTCGTTATCATTAGACTGGCGCTCCCTAGGGGAATCGAACCCCTGTTTCCGGCGTGAGAGGCCAGCGTCCTAACCGCTAGACGAAGGGAGCATTTATCGGGTGCGGATGCTACCATAGCGCGACACAATTTTCCCACTGGGTCGACATCCTGACATTGGATCAGGAGCTGTCCACCGGTCTAAATCCCCGAGTACCATTAGTCTGAAAGCATCCCATTCTAGCGATACCCTCAAGGTGTCAATTCCCCGTACCTTGCGCCCTGCAGAGCATGGTTTGCAGGTTTCATCGGTAAGTAAAGGCGCTCGAAAGATTATTGAGGAGCTCAAAAGCAAGGGCTTCCAGGCAGAACTTGTTGGCGGTTGTGTTCGAGATCTACTACTCAATAAAATTCCCAAGGACTTCGACGTCGCGACTAATGCAACGCCCGAACAGGTTCGCCAGGTTTTCGCTCGTTCTAGAATTATTGGGCGCCGGTTTCGAATTGTACATGTGCGTATGGGTCGGGAGGTCATTGAAGTTTCAACTTACCGCGCATCCTCCGAGAGTATTGATCTGAAAGCGGATGATGATTCGTCTTACAGTGCGTCTGGGCGTATTCTGCGTGATAACGTGTTCGGTAGTCGTGATCAGGATGTTTTTCGTCGCGACTTCACGATTAATGCGCTTTATTACGACACTGAGTTGAATACGGTGACTGACTATGTTGACGGATTCTCTGATGTCAAAAAACAAGTGCTTCAGTTCATTGGTGATCCAGCGCGACGTATAGAGGAAGACCCGGTTCGGATGCTTCGGATTGCCCGGTTCAAATCAAAGTTAGATCTTTTTGTTGACCCGGCTTGTGAGGCGCTTTGTCGAGAATGTGCCTATCTATTGCGCCAGGTGCCTCCCGCGCGTTTATTTGACGAGATTTTAAAGCTTTTCCATAGCGGCTTTGCGGTCAGGGTCTTTTTAGAACTTCGGTCGATGGGCTTGTTTTCGGAACTATTTCCCGAAGCCGATCGCGTTTTTAACTCGAGCGATATTGATCCTGACTCTGGCATTGTTTTTAAAGGACTGGAGAACACGGATCGCCGAATTGATGAAGGCAAGCCGGTCATCGCGGCCTTCCTTTTTGCTGTCCTGCTTTGGCGTTGTGTGTCTAGACGGCTCCGGTTGAGCGAGTTGGAAAAGCCAGTGAGTTTGATGCAGATGCACCACGCGGCTATTGATGTGCTTGGGCGGCAGGTTCAACGTGTTGCTATTCCACGCCGGATCTCAACGGTCGTTATGGATATTTGGGATATGCAGGTTCGTCTAGAAGCGCGCCGTCCTCGAACCATAAAGCGTCTGCTGGAACACAAGCGATTTAGAGCGGGATATGACTTTCTGTTGCTTCGATCACAAGCTGGAGAGGTAAAGACAGAAATTGCGGATTGGTGGACACAAATTCAGGAAGTTAATGACGAGCAGGCCATTTTGATGATTCAGGCTCTGACGGGTCCAAAAAGCCAGTCAAAGCGCCGTCGGCGACCTCGTAAACGGCAGCCCAGGCGACCCTCGGAATGACTCACGATCAAGGATTGGTTAATGCCTGGATCGGTTTCGGCGCCAATTTGGGTGACCCACAAAAAGCGATCCAATCCGCGCTTCGATCGCTGGTCAGTACATCTGGCACCACGGTTACTGCGGTATCATCTTTTTATCGCACGGCACCCGTCGGATTCGACGATCAACCGGATTTCCTCAATGGAGTTGCTCGAATCAAAACAAATCTAGATTCGGGGGTACTTTTGGGACGATTATTGGAAATTGAGGCGGAAATCGGGAGAATTCGGACGAGCGAGCGTTTTGGTCCGAGGGTTATCGATCTTGATCTCCTTTTGTTCGGGGATCAGATAATCGATAGCGACGTATTAACGGTTCCGCATCCTCGCATGCAACTTCGTCGATTTGTTCTTGAGCCGCTCGCGGAGATCGAGGGCGAGATGGTTTTCCCGGGCGGGATCACCTTGAGTGCCTGCCTTAAGGATTGCGAGAATCAAGAGGTGACTCGAGAAGGCGCCATTGATTTCTCGGAGGCAAATTAACTGGGGGTCTCAAATTTGCCCGACAATGGGTTAAAATAATACCTTCTGAAATGCTGTTTTATTTCATTTTTTTACCCTTACGAGTGATCGCTTGGACATAGTACTCAATCATGAATTCTGAGCCTGAAGCGGGCAAGATTCTGTCGGGGATGCGTCCAACAGGACGTTTACATCTTGGTCATTACCACGGCGTTTTAAAAAACTGGGTCAGGCTGCAGGAAAGGAGTCAGTGCTTCTTTTTTGTGGCTGATTGGCATGCATTGACGACACATTATGACGATCCCAGTGAGATGGGCACCCATGTTTGGGACATGCTGGTCGATTGGTTAGCTGCCGGTGTCGATCCTGAGCGCGCCACGCTATTTATCCAGTCCCGAGTCCCTCAACATGCCGAACTTCACTTGTTGCTTTCGATGGTGACACCGTTGGGCTGGCTTTTAAGGGTTCCAAGCTTTAAGGATCAGCAACAGAAATTGAAAGAACGGGATTTGGCAACCTACGGTTTCTTGGGGTATCCGTTGTTACAGAGCGCTGATATTTTGATGTATCGCGCAACTGGAGTGCCCGTCGGGGAGGATCAGGTTCCTCATGTGGAATTAACCCGTGAGATTGCTCGAAGATTCAATCATATTTTTGGCCGAGATATCGCTTTTGAAGAAAAAGCAGGTGAGGCGGTTAAAGGACTTGGTAAGAAACTCGCCAAGCAGTTCAGCCAAGCGAGAGGGCGGTGGCAACAAGAGGGTGATCAGGAAGCCTATGATCAGGCACTATCGGTCATTCAGCAGTCTGTAAATATATCGGCAGAAAATAAAGAGCGACTGATCGGTTTTCTGGATGGGGGTGGTCGCGAAATTTTGCCGGAACCGGCGGCATTACTAACACCTGCTGCTAAGATGCCCGGCCTCGACGGCCAGAAGATGTCCAAATCCTATAACAACACGATACAAATGCGGGATGATCCTGACCGGGTCAACTCCCGTTTGATGTCAATGCCTACTGATCCAGCTCGACAGCGGCGCAATGATCCGGGGGATCCCGAGCGTTGTCCCGTATGGGAATTGCACAAGATCTATACCGCCAGCGACACACGTGAGACGCTTGCGGCCGGATGCAAAAGTGCGGGCATTGGTTGCGTGGATTGTAAAAAACCTTTGCTCGAAAAAATACTTGAAGAACAAGCAGAACTGCAGGACCGTGCCAGACCGTTTGAGCAGAATCCTGCCCGAGTGCGCGAGGTGATTGAGTCGGGCTGTGAACGGGCGCGTGAAGTCGCGGAAGAGACGCTTAATGAAGTACGTTTGGCCGTGGGAACTAAATATCAATGAGCAGTAAAACGGTCACTAAGGCCGACCAGGCAGATGCGTTGCAGAGCGCTACGGCGGTTGTTGGGGGAAAGCCTCTGGAACAATGGCCAAAAGATCTGTATATCCCGCCAGAAGCGCTCGAGGTGGTGTTGGAAAGCTTTCAGGGGCCGCTGGATTTGTTGCTCTATCTTATTCGAAAGCAGAATATCGATATTCTTAATTTGCCAATTGCCGATATTACGCGCCAGTACACACATTACATCGATCTTATGCAGCAGATGCGCCTTGATCTTGCGGGGGATTACCTTGTGATGGCGACGATGCTCGCCGAGATCAAGTCACGAATGCTCCTTCCTCGCCCGGATCTGGATGAAGAGGATGAGGATGATCCTCGTGCGGTACTGATTCGTCGACTTCAAGAGTATGAACGATTCAAGAATGCAGCAGAGAGTCTTGATATGCGGCCTCGACTTGAGCGGGATCTCCATCTGGCGTACGCCGCTGTGGAAGACCCTGATCCACCCAAGATAGTTGCGGAAGTATCACTCGATGACCTGGTCGCGGCAATGCGAGTGGCAATGCTGGCAGCGTCGCGTCGGCAGCATCTGCAAATGGTTCCCGAGACTTTTTCGGTTCGCGAACGGATGAGCCAGGTTCTGGAGCGTGTTCGCAGCGGGGAATATGTTGCGCTCGGAGATTTTTTTACGCCTGAAGAGGGTCGAATGGGTCTAGTTGTTAGCTTTATATCGATTCTCGAATTAGTCAGGGACGGTATTCTTTTAGTGACTCAAACAGGAGAATTCGCCCCTATTCACGTCAGAGTTAAACCTTCATGAAAGTTAAACCGGAGATGGTCAGCGCTCTTGAAGCGGCTCTTTTCTCGTCTGAACGCCCTTTAGGTGTTCGGGAGCTCTTAGCACTTTTTGACAAGCGTACCAAGAAAGAATCTATTGAGGCGGGGATTCGTCAATTGCAGGAAGACTACAAGGGGCGAGGCGTCGAGTTAGCGGAAGTGGCGGGCGGCTTTAGATTTCAAACGCATATTGATCATGCGCCAGCTCTTCGGATATTGCGGGAGAGGCGTCCACCACGGTACTCTCGCGCGCTGCTTGAAACCCTTGCCATTATTGCTTACCGGCAGCCGGTTACTCGTGGTGATATCGAAGAAATTCGCGGCGTCACGGTGACGACTGAAATTATGCGGGTCTTGATTGAGCGAGAGTGGATCGCACAGTCCGGAACCCGAGAAGTGCCGGGACATCCCGCACTCTATGTCACGACTCCGCTATTTCTCGAGTACTTCGGGCTTGATTCGATTGACGCACTACCGACGTTAGATGAGGAGCGACAATTAGTCGAAATTGCGAAAGAACTCGGTATTGATATGCCCGAATCTTTGCAGATAACGTCGCCCCTGCCGGACGATGAAGAGGGTATTCAAACGGCTGACGATGCTGATCTCGAGGAAGAAGAGGAAACTGCAAACACCAGTCAGCCCGAAGATGGTGATTTCAATTTAAAAGAGGACAGCGATAATTCGGATGAGGCAACGGTTAAGCGAATCGCCGTAAATTCGGAATTTGACTGAACGGATTCATAAAGCGCTAGCGAGAGCGGGTCTTGGCTCACGCCGAGAAATTGAAGCGTGGATAATAGAAGGCCGCGTTATCGTTAATGAACGCCCAGCGGTGCTTGGGCAACAACTGACCTCAAACTGTCGGGTTGTCGTGGATGGCGAGCGTGTTCGGCTGGCAAGGCAATCGACTGCCACCGGGCAAGTGCTGCTGTACCATAAGCCGGTCGGTGAAATTTGTTCTCGCAGTGATCCGCAAGGTCGCCCTAATGTATTTGATAGGCTGCCCCGACTACGCGGCAAGCGTTGGGTCTCGGTTGGTCGCCTCGATATAAATACATCGGGTTTGATGATATTCACGACTGATGGCGAGCTCGCCAATCGACTCATGCATCCGTCGAGCGAGATGGAGCGCGAATATCGTTGTCGCGTGCGCGGTAATGTTTCCAGCGAAGCTTTAAGTCAATTACTTAAGGGCGTCAAACTAGACGGACACTTGTGCCGTTTTGAGTCCGTGACAGGGAAGCCGGGTACGGGCGCAAATTGCTGGTTCAGAGTAGTGATCAAAGAGGGGCGTTATCGAGAGGTCCGTCGAATGTGGCAAAGCATCGGATGCTCCGTTAATCGGCTTATTCGCCTGCGATATGGACCATTTTCCCTCGATCATCGACATCAACCTGGAGAGAGTGTCGAGTTAGGAGAGGATTTAAAAAAGCTTTTGATCCGAAGCATCGGAAGAAAACCAACGCTTCAGGCGGAGAAGAAGGTCCGTCAACCCAATCGTCTGCGCACATCTTCAAAGGGTCGAGCAAGAATCACAAAAAATAGACGACAAAAGCCGCGAGCCTAAATAAAGAAACGTGACGCTTGAGGCCGGGTAAGCGCGCAAGGGCGCTAGCGATCTTTCTTTGGATTTAGATGGGTCGCGTCGCCGTCAATCCGGCCCGTAAAATTAAACGCTTTCCCGAACCCCTTGATCCATTGCCCACCCAGAGGTTCTAGGGCAAATATTTGAAAGTCAGGAAGCGCGCTCAAGGTGTCGATAATCTCTCCAAAGCGCTCCAAGAATTTTGGAATGAGTGTTTGCCACTCGGGCGTGTTTTGGTCAAAACGTCTTGTTGCACATTGGAACTGTAGCCGTCGGCGCGCATAGATTTGAACACACTTGTCCTCGTCTTCAATGAAAAGCAGCGTTGCGCGAGCGTCACGAATTAGGTTTGGGGTATGAGCCGAGAGATGGCTGGCTAGAATATAAAACACCCCATCATCGTCAATATATGGAGAGTAGCTGAGATCGGGTGATCCATCTTGGTTTATGGTTGATAGCAATACTGATTGAAAGTCGGCTAGGAAAAATTCGCACTCTGTTTTTAGTTTTGTATTGAGACTCATAGTTTTTTATGGGTTAGTGCGTTTATTTATTCAACCGGACAAATCCATTTTCAAGATCCGATTTCAGATCATCAATCTCTTCTAATCCCGCATGGATGCGGAGAAGTTGCCCGTCTGTCTTCCACTGGGTCGCGGTTCGATGCCGCTCTGGATAAGCAGGAATCATTAAACTCTCAAATCCACCCCAGCTGGCTCCGATACCGAAAAGTTTCATTCCGTTGACCATATCGAGCAAGCGCTGGCGGGGCCTGGGTTTAAGTATGACGCCGAAAAGTCCCGAAGCGCCGAGGAAATCACGCTTCCAAAAGGTATGGCCGGGATGGTTGGGTAATGCGGGATGGAGCACTTGCAAAACTTCGTTTCGGCCTAGAAACCATTCGACTAGCGCAAGGGCATTCGCTTCATGGGACTTTAATCTTGTAATTAAGGTTCGCGTGCTGCGCAGGGTTGAATAAGCATCGTCTGGCGCTGCCGTCTGTCCAAAAAGTCGATGGGTGCTTCTTATTTTTTCAGAGACATGCTCAGCCGAGATAATGATGCCCATCATGACATCACTATGTCCACACAGATATTTGGTCGCGGCGTGAATTGAAACATCAACGCCATGGGCGAATGATTTAAAAAAGACAGGCGTCGCCCAGGTATTATCAAGAATGGTAATCACCCCGTGCGCTTTGGCAACCGCCGTAATCGCGGGAATATCCTGCACTTCAAACGTTAGCGATCCTGGTGACTCGAGGAAGATCACTTTAGTGGTCGAGCGGATCAGATCTTTGATATCTCCGCCGATTAACGGGTCGTAGTACTCGACGCTCACGCCAAGATCCGTCAAGTATTCATCACAGAAAATTCGATTAGGCCAATAAACGGTATCTGCGATTAGTAGATGATCTCCTGGTCTTAAGAACGTCGTTAACGCAATGGATATCGCTGCAAGGCCGGAAGGCAGTAACACGGCATCATAACCGCCTTCGAGATCGGCAACGACAGTCTCCAAATCGAAAGTGGTGGGCGTCCCCAGCAGTCCATAGACAACTCGATTCTTATTGGATGGGTCATGCCGTCTCTCAAAGGCATCCACATCTGGATGAAGAACGGTAGATGCGCGATAAACGGGCGTATTGACAACGCCGTGATGATCTTTTGATGAGCGCCCATTAATGATCGCACGAGTTTTCTCGCTGAGATGTGTCGGATCTGGATGTTTTTTCATAATGCCGATATTTTAGCCGGTGTGGCGCTAGGGTTTACGTCGAGCTTTAAGACCGGTCTGGATGTTTTTTGCATTCAGGGAGGCTAGAATTCTCAACTCTATAAGTGGGGAAAGCAAGGATCGAGAAATGACCGAAGTAAGCCGTGAGTGGTACGACAGCTATATGATGCCTAACTATGCGCCGGCGCAAATGATTCCGGTCAGGGGCTCTGGTTCTAGAGTGTGGGATCAGCAGGGGCGTGAGTATATTGATTTTGCTGGCGGCATCGCTGTCAATTCCCTGGGTCATGCACATCCCAAGCTTGTTGAGGTGTTGACAGATCAGGCAACCAAACTCTGGCATACCGCGAATGTCTTCGCAACGGAGCCGGCACTTAAGCTCGCTAAACAACTGACAGAATTAACTTTTGCGGACAAGGTGTTTTTTTCAAATTCAGGGGCCGAAGCTAACGAGGCCGCTATGAAGCTTGCGCGACGCCACGCATTTAACCATCATGGGGAGCAGAAAGACCGCATCATTGCGTTTGAAAACGCATTTCATGGTCGCACATTATTTACAGTAACCGCGGGTGGGCAAGCTAATTACCGAGAGGGATTTGGGCCACTACCCGGTGCAATTGATCATTTACCGTTTAACGATATCGAAGCATTAGAGGACGCGTTTGATGACAACGTGTGTGCGGTAATCGTTGAACCGGTTCAGGGCGAAGGCGGTGTGATTGCAGCTGAAGGCGATTTTATGTCGGCAATTCGGCGCCTATGCAACCGTCATGATGCACTGATGATTGTTGATGAAGTCCAATCTGGCGTCGGCCGAACAGGGGCGCTATATGCTTATGAACATTTTGGTATTCGACCTGATATTTTGACGACCGCAAAAGGTATCGGTGGCGGGTTTCCTATTGCTGCAACCCTCGCAACAGATGAAGTTGCCCAATCACTTCAAGTGGGCACCCACGGGAGCACGTGGGGCGGCAATCCGATGGGGTGTGCGATTGGCAGTGCGGTTCTTGACATTGTAAGTGACCCCGAAACGCTCGCAGGGGTTGGGAAGCGGCGGCAGGCATTAGAGGAAGCCTTGATGCAGATCGGTTTACGCTATGGAGTTTTCGATCAAGTGCGGGGAATGGGTCTGTTAATGGGTTGCGTTTTGACTGATGCTTGGAAGGGTCAAGCGAGAGAGTTTCTTCAGGCCGCCCAGAGTGAGGGCGTATTTATTTTGGTTGCCGGCGCAAATGTACTTCGTCTGGCGCCATCGCTTCTTATTTCTTTTGATGAGATTTCTGTCGGAATGGCGCGTTTTGAGAAAGCGGTTCAGGCTGTTTGCGCAACGAACGAATCGGACTCACAAAAACAGACGGCCACTTCAGAATAGTATCTGCTGTTACTCGACTCTCTCGTTAATGCTAATCTGAATGACGCGTGGGTCGGCTATTGAGAAAGTCTGGCTAAGGCCGACAAGATCGCCGGGAGTTTTTGTCGCATTTCCACTCTTCGAGATGTGCGCGCCGATCACGAGTTGTGGATAACTCGATAGGGAATTGCCTTCTATCAAACGGTCACCATCGTTCAGCGTGATAACTCTCGGGAGAGGTAACGCGCTTAGTCGACGGGCCGCAATCGGCATCGGCGGACCGTTGGGGTCTTTGACGAAGACGAAGAGCGTGTCGTTTGGCCTGATGGAGGCAATTAATTCAGCCGGCACATCGACCTTTACTTCGATAACCGGATCGATGGCAGGGGTTTGATCCTGCGCCTGGCGAATTCGGGCAATGACTGCCTCTACCTCAATACGAACTTCCGGCTCGTTTGCGACCATGCGCAGCAGGCGGTTAAAGATCATCAGCGCTTCATCGAATTTACCTCGCTGCTCGGCGGCGATACCATATAGCCATAGCCCCTGAGGTTGGTCAGGACTAAGGGCAAGCGCTCTGGTGATGAGTTGCTCGGCTTCTCCCGCTAACACCCCATTCTGAGTCATCGCGATTGCGTCCGCGAGCCGAATGAGAATTTCGGGATTATCAGGCTGAAGTGATATCAGGACGCGGTAGGCTTCGACAGCCTCTGCGTATCGGGCAGTGCCCATAAGCGCATTTGCCAGTAGTGTCCATCCTCGGACGTCATCCGGTCGATCTTTTAGCTGTTCTTTCATCTGGGCCAGCATGGTGTCGACATCGGGTTGCATTTCCGATGAGGGCGTAGTGTCGGCCAGCGGCAGCGAGTCGACATTGACTGCATTGGGACTGCCAATCATTAAGTAAATACCAACCGCAAGGATCGGGATCAATGCGCAAACAATTGAGGCGGTAAAAGGCGCGGGGAGTTGACTGTCAGAACCTTCAGGATGGGGCGATAGGTCGAACGTGAGCCCTTGTTCGAGATCGCGCCGCGACGCGTCATACTCTGCGTCACTAATCAGGCCTTGCTTTAAATCGTGTTTGAGTTCGGCCTCCCGCTCCCTCGCGATTTCAACATTGATGCTGTCTCTATTTAGGGACAGTCCCTTAGGCGCTCGCAAGAACGATGGGATTAGCGCGCCGAGCGTACCGAGCACCAGAATAGACGCGATAAGCCAAAGAAAAAACACGTCCTAACGCCCTTCGTCCAAAAGCGAAGCCGCCTTTGCCCGCGCCGTGGTTGATAGTTTTGTTTTGTTTTGACTTCGTCGTATCGTAATGAAAAAAACAACCAGGGCAATAAGTAAAATTCCAAAAGGTCCAATCCATAAGAGCAGGGTTTGACCTTTAAGCGGGGGGCGATACAAGACAAAATCTCCATATCGGGCCACCATGAATTCAGCAATTTCGTTGTTGGAGGCGCCTGCATTTATCATTTCAAAAGTTTTCGCTCGCAGATCCTGCGCAAGTTCGGCGTTTGAGTCCGCAAGGTTCTGGTTTTGGCAAACCAGGCATCGTAATTCCGCG
>JADHSN010000086.1 GCA_016776875.1 Gammaproteobacteria bacterium
AGTAGCGGGATCTCCCGTCGACAGGGTGCGCACCAGGTGGCCCAGAAATTGATAATGATGACGCGATCTGAAATCGTGTCGGCGTGAAATAAACCGCCCGAAGATGTTGGCATTGAAAAGGGCGGTAAGCGGACGGCTTGCGCTAAAGGTTCCGGGCTGCGGGTCAGATTTTTACCCAAGAAGAATCCCGCCGCGCCTGTGAGGGCGCCACCGATCAAGGCGCCCAAAATCATACGACGCTTGCGCATGCTGTTTAAGGCAGTGTCTTTATCAGATCAACGAATTGTGGCGCGGACAAGAAACCGTATATGCGTTTATCGCGATGCTCGGTTCCATCAGAGTCAAAAAACAGCATAGCGGGCGGTCCAAACACACCAAATCGTTTCTTGATTTCACCCGTGCCATCGTCTTCGGGATCGGTGACGTCGACTTTCAACAGTCGATAGTCAGTCAACGAGGCAACGACGGATGCGTCTCGAAAAGTCGTGTTTTCCATCCTTATGCAGTCGGTGCACCAGTCGGCGTAGAAATCCAGGATGACGGCTTTTCCAGATGATCTGCTCTCACTGAGTGCCTGTTCCAATTCTGAAAGATTCGCCACTTTTTCAAATTGAATGGTGTCTGCCTGTTTTGAAAGTGCGCCGGGGATACCTATCGCGCCCAGCGAAATTGGAGACAGGATGTTACGGTTTCCACTGAAACCGCCCATCATGGCTAATACGCCCCAGATCAGCATCACGGTGCCAATACCTTTGCAAAGAAGCGTGAGTCCCGAAGGATTTTCGCCGGTATCGCGCATTGCGCCCAGGAATACCCCTGTGACGATAAGAAGGATTGACCATAAAAGTAGAACGGGGACAGACGGGATCACCCCTAAGAGATAAATGGCGACGCCGATCAGCATCACGCCAAAAGACTGCTTGACTCGTTCCATCCATGAGCCGCTTTTTGGAATAAGCCAGCTAGCTCCGGCACCTGCAATGATCAGAATGAGTCCCATGCCGAGGGCCATTGAGAACATCAATGCGCCACCTAGCCAGGGATCGCCTTTGAGAATGGCGATACTGAGAATTGAAATCAATAAAGGTGATACACAAGCGCCAACGATCAGCGCCGATACGGCGCCAAGAATGAATATCATTAAGGGCGAACCCCCTAGCCCTCGACTGCTGTTGCTTAAGCGCGATTGAAGCGCTGAGGGCATCTGGATCTCAAACAGTCCGAACATTGAAAGCGCCATGACACCGAGGATCAGCGAAATCGTGCCAATCGCCCAGATATTCTGGAAGTACGCCTGCAATTGTTCCCCGGTGGCGCCGGCCACGGCGCCGATTGCCGCATAAGTCACAGCCGTCCCGAGAACATAAACAACCGAGAGCCCCGTTGCCCGGGTGCGGCTTGTGCCCGCTTCCCCGACCACGCTCCCGAGCAGGATCGGAATCAAAGGCAGTACGCAGGGGGTGAAACTCAATAGCAGGCCGGTTCCAAAAGCCGCGAGCAGATAGCCGATCAATGTGCCCCTTGAGATACCATTTTGGACAGGCGTCGACGGGTCTGTTGAGACGCTGTCTGACGACGCCACCTCGATATTAGCGCTGGAGTCACCGCTGGCGTTTGGCAGGGAAACCGAAATCGTTTTTTTAATGGGGGGGTAGCAGATTCCGGCGTCTGCACAACCTTGATAGCTTGCGATCAGTTTGACGCTTTTGGCGTTTTCCTCGGACGTAATCGGCAGGGTAAACGTGACGTCCGATTCGTAAATGCTCACCTCGCCGAAATAAGGATCCTGTTTTGTTTTGCCTTCCGGCAGGGTGTAGCCGGCTAAGGTCGCACCCTCTACGACGACAAAACTGATCTTGTCACGATAAAGGTAGTACTCTGGCGCGACACGAAAGTGGGCGCTGAGTTGATCTCTTGAATCAGCAACGATCTCGAGTATGAAAGCGTCATCAGGATCAAGAAACTCGGGTTGGCCTGAGCCGATTGCGAGCAGCTGTTGCAGATCCGAGACGGAGTTGATGTCATTATCGCTCGAGGCCACGGCGGTTGGTAGATCAAGGTCGACCGAATGCCGGATGGGCGCATAACAGACTCCGATTGGCTCGTTGCAACCCTGACCGACGGCATCAAGTAGAAGTGTCCCCGGGTCTGAGGCAGACCGCGACAGTGTCAGTTGAAATTGCGCTTCGTTTTCATAAATCTCAACCTCGCCGAAAAATTCATCATTCTTGATTTTGCCTTTGGGACGATCAATTTTTGAAATACCAACACCCGTCGGCTTTGCGTCGAACGCGAATTTATCGAGGTACATGTAATACCCGGGCGCGATGGTCCAGTTGACCATGACCCGATCTGAAGAGATCACCTCTGTGGAAAAAGCAAACGCTTCTGATGGCTCCAGTAACTCATCCGAGTCCTGGCCTAGTGCCGTAAAACTTGTAAACGCGAAAACAATGGCCAGCAAATGAGCCTGCAATCCTTTGAAAATACGTTCAGATTGATCGTTCATTACGGCTTTATTTTAATTCCTGAGATGATTGTGTAGATTTGAAAATTTCAGTCTAAAAAACCACAGTCTTACTACGTGATATGGGTTTTGTATTGTTAATTTAAGCACGTAATTTGAAAGATTGGCTAATCATCATTGTCATCGACGGATTAGAATAAATCCTGTGTCTAATATTGTGTCTCCGCTGCGTCGGGCGAGACGCGTTTTTACTACTTTTATATGCCGTTATTTATTGTTGCGTTTATTGCCGTCCCGATTTTTGAGATTTATCTGCTTATCAGCGTCGGCGAGGAAATCGGCGCGCAGTGGACGATTATGGCGGTTATCGGGACGGCGTTACTGGGCGCGACGTTAGTTCGGCGGCAGGGACTCGCAACGCTAGCAAAATTCAACGCCTCGCGTGGTACGACCGAAGGACCTGCGTTCATTGTTTTTGAAGGATTGGTTTTATTGATGGCGGGGGTTTTTTTGCTCACGCCTGGATTTTTCACAGATGCGCTCGGTTTCTTATGTCTTGTGCCCGCTTTAAGGGCGCGGGCGTTACGGGTGTGGATTTCCAAACATTCAGTGGCGGTTAACGAAAATCAGAGAAGATCTTCGGGAGACGTCGTTGATGGGGAATTTCGACGTCTCGATGATTAATCTAACTTTCATCCTCATTAAGCGTTAACACGCGCTTGTTACCCTTATAAGATCACGTCATCCAGTTTTTATAAATCCTTCCTTTGTTCTTCTGACGCTGTTACCAATCAGATCTAGCCGTTAATTGCCGTTTTACCGGTTTTGGGGCGGGTATTTTTGCCATTACCATCAGAAATTTACCTCTTAAGACTTGACTTTAAGTTGTTAATCCCTATTATTAGCACTCGAATTGGTTGAGTGCTAACGTTCGTTGGCTTACCAAATTTTCCTCCATTACTCATAACTTTAGGAGATAAATCATATGAATATTCGACCGCTGCACGACCGTATCGTGGTGCGACGTCTCGACGAGGAGCGAACCAGCGCTGGCGGAATCGTCATTCCTGATTCAGCAACCGAGAAGCCGATGACCGGCGAAGTCCTCGCCGTTGGCGCAGGAAAGCGCCAGGACAACGGCGAACGACTGACCCCCGACGTCAGTGTCGGCGATAAGGTGATGTTCGGAAAGTATTCCGGTACCGAAGTCAAAGTCGAAGGTGAAGAAGTCCTCGTGATGCGTGAAGACGACATCATGGGTGTTATCGAAGGCTAGTTTGGCATTCGTTAAGACAATTCAAACCGCAAATTTTTAAAGGAACAAAATAATGTCAGCAAAAGAAGTGAAATTTGGCGAAGCCGCTCGCGCTGCCAAACTGCGTGGTGTTAATACGCTAGCGGACGCCGTGAAAGTTACGCTCGGCCCAAAAGGTCGAAACGTCGTTCTCGATAAATCGTTCGGTGCGCCGACCGTAACCAAAGACGGTGTGTCCGTTGCCAAAGAGATCGAATTGAAAGATAAATTCGAGAACATGGGCGCTCAAATGGTTAAAGAGGTTGCCTCCAAGACATCCGATGTCGCCGGTGATGGCACCACGACCGCGACGGTCCTGGCGCAAGCCATGCTGCGCGAAGGCATGAAATCAGTTGCTGCCGGCATGAATCCAATGGATCTCAAGCGCGGTATCGATAAAGCAGTTGGCGCTGCCGTTGAGAAACTTGCCGAAATCTCCAAGCCTTGCTCTGATCATAAAGAGATTGCTCAGGTCGGCACGGTTTCTGCAAACGCAGACGAGTCTGTAGGTGACATCATCGCCGAGGCGATGGAAAAAGTGGGCAAGGAAGGCGTGATTACGGTTGAAGAAGGCAAGAGTCTGGATAACGAGCTTGACGTCGTAGAGGGCATGCAGTTCGATCGAGGTTACCTGTCTCCTTACTTCATTAATGAGCAGGATTCGATGCAGGCGGATCTTGAGAACCCTCTCATTCTTATCAACGATAAAAAGATTTCCAACATTCGAGATATGCTCCCTGTTTTGGAAGCGACTGCAAAAGCCGGTCGTCCGCTTTTGGTAATTGCTGAAGATATCGAAGGTGAGGCACTAGCCACGTTGGTGGTAAACAACATGCGCGGCATCGTAAAAGTCTGTGCAGTGAAAGCACCTGGATTTGGGGATCGACGTAAAGCCATGCTGCAGGATCTCGCGATTCTCACGGGCGGCCAAGTGATCTCTGAAGAAGTTGGCATGAGTCTTGAAGGCGCAACGCTTGATGATCTTGGATCGGCAAAGCGTGTACAGGTCAGCAAAGAGAACACCACCGTGATCGATGGCGCGGGTTCTGCGAGTGATATTGAAGCTCGAGTCAACCAGATCCGAGTTCAGATTGAAGAAGCCACTTCTGACTACGATAAAGAGAAAATGCAAGAACGCGTTGCCAAGTTGGCAGGCGGTGTTGCGCTAATCAAAGTCGGGGCCGCAACTGAAGTCGAAATGAAAGAGAAAAAGGCTCGCGTTGAAGATGCGTTGCATGCAACACGCGCTGCGGTAGAAGAAGGCGTCGTGCCGGGTGGCGGTGTTGCGCTGGTGCGTTGTATCTCTTCCGTAGGAGAGGTAAAAGGTGCTAACCACGATCAGGATATGGGTATCAAGATCGTTCAGCGCGCTATTCAGGAGCCGCTGCGACAGATTGTGGCAAATGCCGGAGAAGAAGGTTCAGTTGTGCTGAATAACGTGTTGAGTCAAGAAGGAAACAATGGATACAACGCCGGTTCTGGCGAGTATGGTGACATGATCGCCATGGGTATCCTTGATCCGACTAAAGTGACTCGAGTTGCTTTGCAGCACGCGGCTTCGATTGCGGGCATGATGATCACCACAGAGGCCATGGTGGCAGAAATGCCGGCCGATACGCCAGCCGCACCGTCGATGGGTGATATGGGCGGTATGGGCGGTATGGGCGGTATGATGTAAACCGCTCGGCGACGAGCCATCTAAAACCCCGCCTTTATGGCGGGGTTTTTTTTGGCCCTGTCTAAACTTTGGTGATTTTTTTGATCAATCGATAGAATAGCAAGCACTTCAATCTGGCGATGAGAATGCTTTTTTGACTTTCGTTGGTGATTTTTACTTAGGCATGGAGATATCTTTGAGATGCGATTAGTCGAATTCAAATGTAGGACCTATGACGTATACCGCAAGATGTTGAAGGTATGTCAGACGGGGTTTTTCGCACTCGCTTTTTTTTCGACGGGCTCGGCTTTTGCCGTGGACCCGATTCTGGGCGCCACGCCGTTTCGGCCACAGCCTGATGTTGCTACCCTAAATGCGGGTCTTGCAGTGACCTATTCCTATGAGCGTTATGTTCACGTCAATGACATTGAAGTGCTCCGAAATCCCGTGGTGGGTGAGCCGCTTGCGAACATTGCCCATCGTACGCGAGACGGGAATGTGTTGACCGCGAACCAGGCCATGCTGGTCGGCGCACATATCAGAGGCCTTATTCATCTCGAAACGGCAGGTACGTATCAGTTTCGGATTGAATCCAACGACGGTGTCCTCGCCAAGATCGGCGGACAAAAAATTTGGATCGATCCCGAGATTCATGGGAACCGGTGGTCGCCTGTGCTTCCTCTGGTGATTGATCAGGCCGGATGGTACGAACTGTGGATTAATTATTATCAGAAGAAAGGCACATCCGCACTGCAGCTTGTTTGGACGCCACCGGGAGAGACCGAGGAGCGTCTTGTGCCACCTGCCGCCTTCAGACATTTAGAAAGTCAGGTGGGCCAGTAACGCGGTTTCAATTGTCGCGAGATGTGCGATAACTAAACGACTTGACTAGCGTGTTTAGTTGGTCACCGTTGCGCGCACGCTTAAAATTTGCCTGTTTAAATCAAAATCCTAAACGATGGTAATTAAGGCATCCAGCAGCGCGTCAGGTCTTTCCATCATCAAGGAGTGACCTGTTTTTGTCAGCGGACATACCCTGGCGTCTGACATGGCATCCACCATTTTTTGCGCGGCGCGCATCGGCGTCATGATATCGCGATCACCGAGAATGAAAAGCGTTGGGCATCGCACCATTTTCGCGTGTTCAAGTCCCATTTCGTAATTCTCACAGGCTTTTAGGTCGCAATGGATGACGTTCTCTTTTGCTTTTTCAAGCAGGCGCAGGGTGCTGCCCGCCATCCACATGCCCGGGTTTTCATTTCCGCCTAATTGAGCCGATTTGCTATAACCCCAGTAGGTAATCATATCGATGACATCATGATCATTCTTTTGGGCAGAGGCCATCATGTCGGGATGAACGCCCATCGGCGCGGTCGTGCCGATTAAGGCAAGCGATCGCGCGCGATCGGGATATCGCGCCGCGGCGCTGAGCGCCACCAGAGATCCCATCGAATGACCCACGATGGCAGCATCAGAAATACCGGCCAATTGCATCGATTCAATAACGGCGTCTGCCATTTCGTCGATTGTCTCGGGGGACGCACCTGATGATTTACCGTGACCGGGAAGGTCGATGGACAACACATTAAAGCCGTGACGCGCGAAATAACGTGACGGCAAGACCCAGACGGTATGATCCATGCCTGTGCCGTGGATAAAAACAACCGCCGGTTGATCTTTTTTGTGGTCTCTTGCGCCGGTGTAGGCGAACAGGTCTCCAAATGAAGTTTTAAGTTTCATTATGCTTAACCTTTTTGAGAGGCTCGTAAAGCCCGATCCAGATCTTCCGTTAAATCATCAGCGTCTTCGAGTCCGATGGACAGTCGGATCAGACCCTCGGAAATGCCCGCGGCCTCCAGGGCCGCTGCATCCATTCGATGATGTGTTGTGCTGGCGGGATGAATAACGAGGGATTTGGCATCCCCCACGTTAGCTAAATGGGATAAAAGCTCGACGCGACTGATAAACCGCTGGCCGGCATCGCGTCCGCCTTTTATTCCAAAACTAAAGACAGCGCCACAGCCTTTGGGCAGCAGTTTTTGGGCGAGTTCGTGATCAGGATGATCAGGTCTTTCAGGATAAGTGACCCATTCGACGGCCTTATGATTGGCCAGAAACTCAACGACCGCGCGCGTGTTTGATATGTGACGTTGCATTCGAAGCGGTAGCGTCTCCATGCCCTGGAGAACCTGAAATGCGGTTGTGGGGCTCATGCAGGCGCCAAAGTCGCGGGCGCCCTCTTTTCGGGCCCGACTAATAAATGCGGCGGGGCCAAATTCCTCAACAAAATTCATGTTGTGAAACCCTTCATACGGTTCAGTCAAGGTCGGAAATTTTCCTGACCCCGCCCAATCAAATGCACCGCTATCCACGACGAGTCCGCCAATAATGACCCCATGACCACTTAAAAACTTAGTGGCGGAATGGAACACCAGATCTGCGCCCAGAGAAAAAGGCTGGCAAAGATAAGGAGTTGTGAAGGTTGAATCGATTAGCAGGGGAAGCCCATGGGCGTGTGCCACATCACTCACGGCAGGAATATTCAAGACATCCAAACCCGGATTCCCCAGGGTTTCACCGAAGAGCAATTTGGTGTTGGGTTGAATTGCGGCTGCGAAAGCGTCTGGATCCCGAGGATCAACAAAAGTCGTTTGAATACCAAAGCGCGGCAAGGTGTAGTCCAACAGGTTGTGGGTACCGCCGTAAATGGCTCTCGATGAAACGATATGGTCCCCAGCGCCCAATAGCGTGGCGATCGCGAGATGACAGGCGGCTTGCCCACTGGCAGTCGCGATCGCGCCAACCCCCCCTTCGAGCGCGGCTATTCGTTCTTCCAATACCGCCGTGGTGGGATTGGTAATCCGAGAGTACACATGGCCCGCGCGCTCAACATTAAACAGTGACGCTGCATGATCGGGGCTTTTAAAGACATAAGAGGCGGTTTGATAAATGGGCGTCGCTCGAGCCCCGGTTGCGGGATCTGGTTGCTGACCCGCGTGGAGGCTGAGGGTATCGAATCCAAACGTTTTAACTTTGCTCATGCATTTAGCTCGGTGTAGAAGTAGAAATAGGGGCCAAACAGATCGCTA
>JADHSN010000087.1 GCA_016776875.1 Gammaproteobacteria bacterium
GCATTCTTGACATCCTCTACAAGAAGAAATGTGGCTCGAATATTTGACGCAACTAGATTAAGTTTTTTGCTCACATTCTCGGGCAAATAATCCGACCGGATCCCTTCAAGCCGGCTGGCAGCCGCGACTAGTTCATTTTCTTCGGTCAGGTATTCATTAAAAACATAATCCTCCAAACAATCCTGAAGCTTAGGATTCATAGGAGGCGGTGAGGCCTCCGAGGTCAGATACATTCTTGCAGGAAGATAATTCACCAAGCTTGGCAGATAGCCCACAAAAGCAAGGCCCACTAGTTGCAATCCAATAAACGGAATAACGCCTTTATATATCTCTACCGTTTTAACGATTTTGGCTGCCACGCCGCGCAAATAAAACAATGCAAAACCAAAAGGTGGCGTTAAGAATGAGGTCTGAATATTCAGTCCGATCATGACACCCAACCAGACTGCCGTAATGTTTGCACTCGGGTCCATCAGCAAGATGGGCGCAACGATCGGAACGACGACAACCGCAATTTCAATAAAATCGAGAAAAAACCCAAGAACAAAAATAACCGCCATCACCACGATGAATTGCGTCCAAAATCCTCCCGGCAAACCTGTGAGGTACTCCTTAACTAAAACTTCACCGCCAAATCCCCTGAAAGCCGAGGTCAACATCGCCGCACCGATCAGGATAATAAAAACCATTGAGGTCGTCTTTGCGGTTTCGATCATAACCCCATTGAGAATGTCATAGGTCTTATGCGCCCGCCAAAGACTCATCCCAATAGCCACAGTCAGACCGAATACGGCAAGCGATGCGACGATTACCGCAGCGACCTCGGCGGGAGATGAAACAATTCGAATGTTGATGGGCACAAGATGCAACGTGATTGCAAGTATCCCAATTGATACGACTGCCAGAATCGCTGGCACATAAGCGTCCCGCCGACCTGCCGCCATTCGATAACCACTCATGATCAAAGCGCCAATTGCACCAATAGACCCTGCCTGATTAACCGTCGCGATCCCGAGAATAATCGACCCCAACACTGCAAAAATTAACGTCAGCGGCGGAATCAATGCTAAACCCACACTACCCCAGAATCTCGCGTCATATCGTCCATCGTACGGAACCGGTGGCGCCGTTTGAGGCCGAAAAAATGCAGAAACCAGTATGTACAGCATATATAAACCCACAAGCACCAATCCCGGGATAAAGGCGCCCATGAACATCTCCCCTGCACTTGTAGAGACGATATCAAGCTCGGAGGGCATCGAAAATTCGCCCGTCGCCGTTTTGTACATTGCTTTGCGCGCGGTGCTTGCAATATCAGACGCGCTCGAAAGTTGATCAGCCAGGAGAATCAGAACGATCGATGGAGGAATAATCTGTCCCAGCGTTCCGGATGCGCATATCGTACCGGTTGCGAGGGGTCGTGAATAATTGTGCCGGAGCATAGCCGGCAAAGAAATGAGTCCCATTGCAATTACGGTCGCACCCACAATCCCGGTTGTTGCTGCCAGCAAGGTACCGACAAATACCACCGAGATCCCAAGGCCGCCCGGAATTGGTCCAAAAAGTCGCGCCATCGTCACCAGCAAATCTTCTGCGATCTTGGATCGCTCGAGCATAATGCCCATGAAAATAAATAAAGGAATCGCAATCAAGGTGTCGCGTTCTACATCCCAGTAAAGACTCCGAAAGTTGGTCACCCCTGCCGTCAACCATTCAACGGGACCTCCGTCCAGGAAATATGCGCTCACATTACCTTCGAAGAGATAACCAAAAAGCGCCGCAAGACCCATGCTAGCGATGGCAGATCCCGGTAGAGAAAACGCGACGGGGAAGCCGGAACTCAGCGCCACGATCATCAAAATAAACAGGACTAGTAGAAAAAAGACTTCCATATCGTTTATACGCTAGTCGTTCAGATTGGTCCGGACGGAGTTTTGAGCGCGTTTGCAGGCAAGCGTTCATCCTTCCCTTCTTTATCGTCAGCAGAGGGCTCGCCAATTAGATCCGCAACATTGGATAACAAGTAGCCACAGAACTGAAACAACATCGAGATTGCAAATACAACCAAAAAACCAACCATCAAGTATTTCACATACATCCCAAAACCCTGCTGATAAATCTCAAAGCTAAGTAACGGACTGTTAAGACTGCTTCCCTTGCCCCACATGCCTGTAATCAGGATAGACCAACACAAAGGAAGACCCAAAATAATTACGCCAACCGTATTCGCCCATGCTTTGCCTTTTTTTGAGAAATTCGTATAGAGAACATCTACTCGAACATGTCCTTCCGTGACGAGTGCGTAGGCACTGGCAAAAAGGAAAAGCCCAGCGTACCAAAAGCGGACAAGATCTCCCTGAAACGGCTGCTCGTACGAAAAAACAAAACGGCTTATTACAATAAAAAATTCGGAGAGCACCACCATAAGCGTCAACCAGATAAATCCCAGGCTTCGACTAAAAAATGCGATTACAAAACCGAGTAAAAGTAGCGGGTAATGAACATACGAACCTCTAAATATAGGTCGACCTAAAGATTTAGCTAAATCATCGCCGACCCATAGTTTGAGCCAGTCTTCAACTCGGAGAAAAGAGATAAAAATATCAACAATTCCAATCAACACGAGTCCCCAAAAGCAGCCTCGAACAATAAACGCGGCGATTTCGCCAAGTCGATCTGCGTCATTTCGAAGTGGCATGTTTTGACAACCGCGAACATAAAACGCAACCGCAATTATCACGAGCATCCAGCTTGCGAGTTGGAGTAGGCCTTGGATCTGCATTGCGCTCGACATCGAATCCACATCGGCGCTCGGCCATTTTGAAATAACTGCAAGCGTACCCGGCCAGTCTCGCCAAAAAGTCAGATAGTTGTTTAACAAAAACAGCACGCCTAACGCCGGTACCAGCCACGCGAAAAACCGCATGACATTTGCAGCTTTTGGCAACTCGGTTTTAGATAGCGCCATCTTCTAATATGCGTGACTACTCAGGAAACGTGCACCCGATGTTCGCCGATTGGCAGATCGAGTGAGCGAAAAGAGCGGAGCCCTGAGGCCCCGCTCTGTCTCTAGTCCGTGGCAGACGATTAGATCTCTACACCGAGGACTCTATTGCGTTGACGCAGATAAGGCTGATCGGAGAGATTCATCCAACGGCCCACATCTTTTCGTGTTGCAGCAAAACTCTCATGAATCCTGTTCGCCAAGTCACTGTGTGCGCGGACTTCATCAAAGACCTCTTCTGACGCCTCACCGAATGCGTCGTAGACGTCATCATTAAACTCTCGCACCTGAACGCCCTGCTCGGTGATCAGCTTGTCGAGTGCAGCGCCGTTCTTGGCGTTGTACTCTGACATCATACGAGAATCTTCCTGAGTGGCAGCAGCTTTAATCAAAGCCTGATCAGTCTTTGACAGACCGTCCCACCAACTCTTGTTCATGCCCACTGCAAGCATTGAAGCCGGCTCGTGCATCCCCGGGAAGTAATAGTATTTGGCAGCCTCGTAGAATTTCATATAAGAATCATTCCAAGGTCCCACCCACTCTGTGGCGTCAATCGCGCCAGACATCAGGTTTTCATAAATCTGACTACCTGGAAGAGAGACCGGTGAAGCGCCGAGCTTGGCCATCACATCACCACCTAAGCCAGGGATACGCATTTTGAGACCTTTAAGATCATCAGCAGAATTAATTTCTTTACGGAACCAACCGCCCATCTGGACACCTGTGTTGCCACAAGTCAGGCACTTAAGACCAAAATCGGCAGATAGCTCGTCCCACAATGCCTGGCCCCCACCCCAATTAATCCAAGCGTTCATTTCACTGTAAACGTACCCAAAAGGGACGGCGGTAAAGTACGCCCACCCCGGGTGCTTACCTTTCCAATAATAATCTGCTGCGTGATACATCTGCGCGTTTCCAGATGCGACTTCATCAAAAGAGTCAAACGGCTTTACCCGTTCGCCACTCGCATAATAAGTCACGTTCAGTCGGCCATCCGAAAGCTCACTGAGACTGTCAGCAAAACGCTGTGCACCCGTTCCCAGGCCGGGAAAATCACGTGGCCATGTCGACACCATCGTAATTTCAGTGCGCGCCTTAACAATAGCTGGGGCTGCAAGTGTGCCCGCTGCTACCGCGGTCCCTGCACCTGCTTTTTTTAGAAAATCACGTCTTTCCATGATTCCTCCTCGTTTGGTTAATTTTTAAAATGCAGGCTACCGATAAACAATAGATAAGCCAGCTTTTTATAGTATCGCACCACAAAGGTGCTTAAAACAACAAAATTCTTACGTGTTTTTCCAATGTCTAAACAGCAATCCGATTGGCTCTTCTGAGTATTTCACTCGGTAATTAGAACTCTGGCTCTCAAAAGCAAAATCACTCTGGCACAATTAAATCGCAATCTACTAGACTAACGGTTGAAAAATTAACTTTTAATCGGATGGAAGAGCTATGAATCAACCCTTGGAAAATTTGCCTGCGACCGCTCAAACCATGGCGATGAAAGGGGGTGGCTATTACAGTCAACGCACTCGAGGCGCAAAAGACGTTATCGATAACGCTGTCAAAATGCTGCTCGATGCCGCTCAAGTCGTTCCAGAACCATCAAAAGGACAACCCATTCGACTTGCCGATTTTGGCGCAGCTGATGGCGGCACCTCGGAAGCCGCTTGGCGAAAATGCATTGAACATCTCCGAGATCGGTTTGCGCAAACACAAATTCAAGTGACTTATACCGATTTACCCAGCAATGACTTTAGCGCCTTGTTTAAGAATTTATTAGGATTTGGTTCATCGGGTCCCAATACTTTTTTGACAGACATTGAAAACGTGTTTGTTAATGCCTGCGGAATTGGATTTCATCAGCAACTCTTACCCGATGAGACGCTTGATATCGGATTCTCTGCCACTGCAATGCATTACATCTCGGAAAAGCCCTGCACAATTGATGATCATGTTCATATGGTTGGTGCATCAGGCGACTCGCTTGCCGCCTTTGCGCAACAAGCTAAACATAACTGGGAAGACCTGCTGCTCGCCCGAACCCGAGAACTTAGGCCCGGAGGACGTCTCGTCATCCTTAATTTTGGAATTGATGAGCAAGGCCGTTATCTTGGAAATACTGGCGGTATCAACATGTTTAATACTTTCGCTGAGCTCTGGAGCAATATGCGTAAAGAAGGCACTATCACATCAGATGAATTTAAAAATACGGCGTTTCCGCAGTACTACCGCACCGTTGAAGAATTTTGCGCACCGCTTGAAGATCAATCCTCGGCGGTTTATCAAGCCGGGCTCAGACTGGTCTCTGCAAAGACAGGTGTTCACGGCTGCCCTTACCGACGTGCTTTCGATGAGGCCCAAGGATCCATGTCAAACCGCGAATTCGCCGTGAGTTACATTCCGACGCTTCGATCGTGGAGTGAAGCGGTATTTGTAAATGGACTTTCGGGTGAACGCCCTCAGGAAGAAAAAGATCAAATCGTTGATCAGTTCTATCAACGCTATGAAGATCGGGTTGCCGAAAATCCTGATGGCCATGCCATGGACTATGTGCACTGCTATTTAGCTATGGAAAAAGTGCTTTAGACCACTAAATTCGAATGAGGATCTGTCTGATCCTCAACGTCAATCAATAATGGTCGCCACAAGCGCGCATTAACCGCATACCGCTAAGATAAGTCACCACATTTTTAAAATCCTGCTCTGTCCACGATGCCAACAGCTGGGGCATCATTGGCGCCAGTCGTACGCCACTCTTGAATTGAGATAAAGCAAGCTCAAGATAAGCTGCCTTTTGACCCACGATGCGGGGGGCATAGTGATGGAAACTATCATGGCAGTGACCGCAGTTAGACTGCGCGTATTTTTCGCGGCCCGCGGCAAACTCTTCCTGAAAGCCATCTCGACCGTAATCAATTTGTAGATCAATGGCGCAAGGGTCCTGACTGGCCAGATATTCGGCAAGCGCAGAAATATCCTCGTTCGATAATCCAGATGCGATCTCGTTCATGCTAGACATGATCTGATCGATCCGGCCACCCAATTGAAAGGCCTCTAACGATCGGGCGATGTAAGCGGGTTCCTGGCCATGCAGTACAGGCGTTTTAAGGTCCACCGCTGCATTCCCATGACAGCTAATACATTGAGCTTCAAACAACTCTGCGCCGCGACTGCCGTCGGCGCCCGCTACCCCACTCACTGTAAAACCCAGAATTAAAACCAATCTTTCTACTAACGTGCGCATGTTTTTGCTTCTCCCATTTAACTAAATTATACCTACCCGAAGCGCACCTACATGGCCTTCTGATTCCAATGTCGAGATTGGGCAATGATTACGCCCAAAATAACCAAAGCTGCGCCTATTATTCGAGCCGGTTGCCATGCGGCATCAAACAAGGTTGCAAGAATAACCATCACATAAAAAGGCGCTGCATTCATATGAAATGATGCGATCATGATCCCCAGCCTACCTGCACCGATAATCCATAACAATTGCGCAATACCTGACGATGGCAAGAGAAATATGAAAAGTGGCCAAATGACGGATAGCGTTACAGGGCCGATATGCACTTCGGCCGAACCGACTGCCAAAAACCCCAAATAAAGCCCAAGCGAAACGACGGCCCCACCGATCATTGTAACTGTCGTTTGACCAGTCGCCGTCAGATCACCAAGTTGGCGAGTGGTGGCACGCGTTGCCCACGCAAAAAGAAAAATCGCTAAAAAACAGAGTAATACCCCGACCCCGACTTCACTTTTTGCGAGTGAGACGCCTGTCGCCAGATATCCGCCGGAAAGCGCGAGTCCAATCCCGAGATACTCTCCCCAAATAAGCCTTCTTTTTTCAAAGATCATCTCAATCGCTGCGCCGGCTAAGGGCATCATCGCGACAACGATTGTCGTTGTAACGGGATCTGACATGCGCTGCCCTAAAAAAAGCAATAGCGAGCCAATCCCCCAACCAAGTCCACCCACCATTAACCCTTTCGACCATGGCGCATGAATAATCGCAACAAGACCGTCCCTCACAATCCACCAGAGCATCAGAAATAGAGCCGAAACCCCGAGTCGAATCGCATTAAGCGAAAGCGCCCCCCAATCATCAACAAGAAACTCGAGCGCAACAAAACCACTCGCCCATAAAAAAATCGCAACAAAGCACTGGGTGTTTGCGATCACCACTCTTTGGCCTGTCAAATCACGACTCAAAACAGAAGACACCATCGTCGCAATCGCAAACTCTCGACATTAAAATCCATGCTCGCCAATTTATCTTCTTTCATTATGCTGGGCTTTCCAAGAATAGAATTAAATAAGACTCTTGTGTAACTCGAGAACTTGCTTCCACGTCTGGGACGGAACTGAAACAACTCCACACGAATTTACCCGATGCGCTCGCTCACGCTCACCGGGAATCTCTACTTTGCTGAAACCAGGTGCGGGCGGACAGCTCCGGAGTTCGGAGAGAATTTCCTCAGCAATCTCTCCTGCCGCCGAAGTCTCGCGAAACCGCTCCGAATTCAGAGTGATTAGCAGCCAGTTACATTCAGTTTTTACGGGGCCCAGCATTGCTTCTCCGATGATCTCGCCTACCAACGCCAACGCATATCCTTTATGTCCTCCAAAGGGCAAAATCGCGCCGCCATCAAAGTAGTCGTTTGGATCACGGGTCGGGTTACCGCTCGAATCAATCACGGAATCCTCGGGCAACAGAGCACCCGCGCTCTTTGCAGCATAAATCCATCCACCTGCAATTTTAGAAGTCGCAAAATCCAGTACGACCGGACCCCTTGCACCCCCGGGTATCCCGACGCACCAAGGGTTAGTGGGTAACATTGGTTTTGTCCCGCCATATGGCGCAACCTGACGCCAAATTTTTCGATTTCCACCGCCAACGCATATAGTGAGGAAACCGTCTTCTGCCGCTAGATCAGCAAATGCGCCATGCCGACCTGTATGACCCACATTGCGAACAGCCAGCGCAGACACCCCCGATAACCTCGCAACTTCGATTCCTTTTTCATACGCAAGCTGCATCGCTGGTATCCCGATACCCGCATTACCATCAATCTCAACTGAGCCCCGATCATTCTTCACAATCTGAGGCTCAGATCGAGCCTTCATGTATCCGTCCTGGAATTGTTCAACATATTGGAGCGCGCGCATGACACCGTGACTTTCCATCCCGCACAGACTCGTATCCACAAGGTGTTCCGCGACCATATTTGATACGCTGCGGACACAGCCCACCGCGGTGAAAATTTCATCTAATACTGATTTCGCATCTACCGCTTCTATTTCAAGGCGTGGTTCGTCTAGAGTCAGTTTTGAATTAACCACGTGATTCATGGTCTTGATTCGGTCCGGTAAAAATTAATTTAATGAAAACGAGCTGTAACCTCTCTTAATTTGGCTTGCGTACAAAAAAGCACACGCTCTTTACCACT
>JADHSN010000088.1 GCA_016776875.1 Gammaproteobacteria bacterium
GGTTAAGCGCCCCGGCGCCGAAATCAGGACGATGCCACGAGTGTTTCGTGTTTTCTAGATCGACAGCCTGTCGTTAAAGTTCCCAGATTACGTTACCGCCAGTGATCTCGGGCATCGACGTCATGAACGGCGCCATTCGACCGAAAATGCTCTGGATTTGGGGTTGCGCATCACTAGCAGCCGACTCGCTTGAATAACGCGACACAATCATGCCCTCGCCTTCTTCTATCTCGCAAGAGTGGACAGACTCAAGTCCCTCGATCGCGTTAAGTTCGTCTCTGAAGGTATCGGCTAACGCGAGAAATTCATCCCGGCGGGCCGCATCGAAAGAGTAGGTGGTTACACGGTAGTACATTTTCACGTTCTCCTGTTTTTACTTATATTTTATGTTGAAAGGGCATCATATACCGGTCAAATATTAATTGGCATAAATCAGCGCATTAATTTATCGTGACTATTTTCTATGACAAATCTTTCATCGGCAACTGCCTGGATCCAAAACGCAAGACAGGTGCTCGTGCTGACGGGGGCCGGTTTATCGACGGCATCTGGTATTCCCGATTTCCGAGGTCCGCAGGGGATTTGGACGAAAGATCCTGACGCGGAAAAGCTTTCGGATATTTCCTATTATCTGAGCGACGCTCGGATCAGGGAAAAATCGTGGCGGTCCCGACGGGATTCTCCAATTTGGCATGCGCAACCCGGCATCGGTCATCGTGCACTCGCCGCTTTTGAGCAATCAGGGTGTCTGCATACGCTTGTCACCCAAAATATTGATGGCCTCCACCAGGTGGCAGGCAGTTCTGCAGACAAGGTGGTTGAGATTCACGGGACGATACGAGAAGTGGCCTGTACCCAATGTGACTATCGTGCGCCGATGCAAACTGCACTTGCGCGATTGGCACTGGGCGAAGTAGATCCTGATTGTCCGGTTTGTGGCGGTATTTTGAAATCTGCTACGATTTCTTTTGGGCAGTCACTGGTTCGACGCGATCTTGCCCGAGCCGAAAAATCAGCGAGAGAATGCGATGTCCTGTTGGCAGTGGGCTCTACGCTTTCGGTTTTCCCGGTGGCGGGGCTTGTTCCGATAGCGCAAAAAAGGGGCGCCAAAATAATAATTGTCAACCGGGACCCAACGGCAATGGATGAACTTGCAGATGCGGTTCTGCTCGGGGATCTGAACTTTCTTTTGCCCGCGCTACTCGGAAAAAACGAGACAACATGAAAAAAACCCAAATCAAGATCTGTTGTATCGCCAGCGAGGAGGAGGCGCAAATGGCGTTAAATGAGGGCGTTGATGCAGTCGGATTAGTAGGCGAGATGCCATCAGGGCCGGGCGTTATTGGTTCTGACCGGGCTTCGTCGATCGTCGCCGTGTTGCCTGATAGCGTGGACAGCTTTTTTTTAACCAGTCACGATCGGGGTCGGGACATTGTGGAAGAGCTTGGCGTGAGTCACGCGAGTAGCGTGCAGATTGTTCGACATATTGATCCGGTCGAATATTTGCCGGTTATTGAAAATCTTCCTAAGCTTCGGCGCGTTCAAGTGATCCACGTTGAAAACGATAGTGCGCTCGAACTCATCGAGCGTTACAACGAGGTCGCGGACGCTTTTCTGTTGGACTCGGGTAAAACAATGGGTGCGAATCCGCAGTTTGGCGGAACTGGCAAAGTCCATGATTGGGCAATTAGTAAGCAGTTTGTCCAGTCCACTGATCTTCCGGTTTATCTGGCGGGCGGCCTTTCTCCCGGGAATGTGTTTCGGGCTATTACTGAAGTGCGGCCTGCCGGCGTTGATGTGTGCAGCGGTGTACGTTCAAACGACACGCTTGATTCAGAGAAAGTCCAGGCCTTCGTCAAAGAGGTAAAGCGCGCTGACGACGCCATTAATCATCAATAATCGAAATTAGGAGATAGGCGGTCAGAAATACACAAACAATACTGGTTACTGTCAGACGTAAGCGCCAGTAACGGTTGTTGATCGTTGAGCGTGCTTTGAATTGTTGATCGAGCAAAAGCTGTGCTCCGAAAACGCCAATTAGTAATAAAAGGCCGAGCGGGTCTCTCAACCATACCGCGAGTCCAAAAATAACAAGTGCACAGGCATTGCTGCTGATGAGTGCAACAGGGTCCTCGTCGCGGAGTGCCAATCCCCAGTGCGACCCGGCCATGAACGCGCTGATCACAACGGTATAGGACCAAAGCCATTCGTCAGCGCTGACGCCAGGCAGTGATAACCAGTCAAGTTTTATCAGGCAGGCAATTAAAAAAGGCAGGGCGCCTGCAAATGTGAGCGGGCGAACAAACGGGTGCAATCTTTGCTTCATAACCTTGCGCGTTTGCATTTCTCTGAACAGAACCTGACTTCCTCCCAGCACCGTGCCCATTTTTTGCGCCAGGTAAAAGGGCGATTACATTTCACGCAAATTTTCTGGGGGAGGTTACTTTTGCGCATCGGTCGAAGACGGCGGGTCGAAAATTTGAAAGATTATTGTTGTAAAAAAAATTTGATTAGCTTGAGAGTATATTTAATATCAGGTGTATGAAAGATGATCACCCCAGCCTCTAGTGGTTAAGTCAAAACAGTAAAGAAACCAAATTTTAAATGAAACATCCCGTCACCCCAGAGATTTCTAATCTGGATAACGTCGTTGCAGATCAGTGGACAAACCTTATGCTTGCAGCTAAGGACCGCCACCACCCCTGGCATACGCCAACGCTCGCGAATGTGGGGGATGGCATTGCCCAGGTGCGAACGGTTGTGCTCCGGTCCGCTGATGCGGAAAGTAGGGTTGTGAGCTGTCACACCGACAGCCGTTCGCCCAAGATTGCGCAACTTGAAGCTGATCCAAATTTTTCATGGCATTTTTACGACCGTGACGCAAAAGTACAGTTACGGGCCTATGGCCGGGCATGGGTGCAGCAGAACGACGCACTGACCCACGAGCGCTGGTTAGCCGGCGCCTGGCGAAGTGCGCAATGCTATCGAACCCCGATCGCACCCGGTGCCGATTGTCAGGTGGAAGATCTTGATGTTGACGAGCCGCTTGATCCGGCGACCGGCGAAGAGCATTTTGCGGTTTTAGCCTGTGAGATCAATGAAATTGACTGGTTGTTTTTGCGGGTTGAGGGTCATCGCCGCGCCCGGTTTAGCTGGTCGGGTACGGCCTGGCAAGGGCAGTGGATCGCGCCATAGCCGTTAATATTGAGTTGGGCCGGATGTTGTCTGTGATTCTTATGGATCCACCGTATTCATCAGAATTTCTGATAGATACAATAACTAACTGTTTTTGAAGTTTTTTTTCGGTATGACCACATAAAATGTTTTGTGACAAAAGTTTTTGCACTGCGATTATTTTGATGTTATTTTCGAAGAAGAGCCTTAAATTTATCAGGCTTTATTCGTCAACTTAATGCATATTGTCCTAACCAATTTAATTAAGTCGATTAAAAAGACCACAGTTATCAATCAATCTCCAAAGTAGGAAAAGAGGAAAACATGAAACAAAAAATATTGCGTCCTATTCTCGCAATGACGGGTGCACTGGCAATGATCATTGCTGCGCCCGCTCAGGCGTGGGAACCTAAGAAGCCCGTCGAGTTCATTATTATGGCCGGCACCGGCGGCGGCGCTGACCAAATCGCCCGCCTGCTTCAAGGCCTGATTGAAAAGAAAGGACTGAGTCCACGTCCGTTTATCCCAATCAACAAACCCGGCGGATCGGGTGCAGAAGCGCTGCGTTATCTTCAGGATAAAGCGGGTGATGACCACGTTGTGATGATGACGCTGAACAGCTTCTACACCACACCGATCATTCAGCCTGACCTGGGTGTGGATCCAACAGGGTTCACGCCGATCGGATTGATGGCGATGGATACATTCCTTCTTTGGGTACATACCGACCGCGATGACATCACTGACCTTGACTCCTATGTCAAAGCGGTGAAGTCAACAGGTAAATCCTGGAAAGTAGGTGGTACGGGTTCAGGTCAGGAAGACAGCGTATTGACTGCCATGATGGAAGCCGAGTTTGGTTACAACGTGACTTATATTCCATTTCCGGGTGGCGGCACGGTTGCAAAGAACCTGATCGGTAAGCAGATTGACTCCACCGTGAATAATCCTTCAGAGCAGATGGCTTTTTATCAGGCCGGCAGCTCCAAACCCCTCGTTCAGTTCACAGGTGAGCGTATGGCCGCTTTCCCTGATGTGCCAACAGCGAAGGAACTGGGTATCGGGATCGAGTACTACATGCAGCGTTCTGTTAACGGACCTCCGGGAATGTCAGCAGGGGCGGCCAAATTTTATAGAAATCTCTTTCAAGAGCTCTTTGATAGTAAAGAGTGGCAAGATTTTTGTACCAGCGATGGTTTAACCTGTGACACCATGATTGCCGGCTCCGATCTCGGAGAGTTCCACGCAACACAGTATGTTGCGCATGAGAAGTTGATTGAGCAGGTGGGTGCATCTGCTATCACTGGCGAGTAAAGTGAGTTGTAAGCCGGGCCAGCGTGTGCTGGCCCGGTTTTTTTTTGTACAAAGGATATAATTAAACGATTAGGGCTTGGGCGTTATCCCGTGGGCGACTTGTGAAGGGTCCACCGGATAGCGACTCAGCGTTTTCTTTGGGAAGGATTAACGGGGAGAGTATATGTCGACTCGGACGGCGGAGCTTCTCGCTAGCATTGCGCTACTCGTGTTTTCGCTTGGGCTCATGTGGACAGTTCATGCAGACGGGCTGAAAATCGGTTGGGTGCCAGAGCGAGGCCCCGGCTCGGGCGTTTGGCCATTTTGGTTAAGCTTGGGCATGGCCTTAACCTCCGTGTGGACAATGGTGCGCTGGTTTCGTCGCACAACACCCGAGAGCCGGAATGAAGCCCCGTATATCGAATCTGATCGATTCGGCTTAGTCGCGGTCTCTTTTATTGCGCTGACGGCAATGATTTTTCTCGTTGCTATTGTCGGCACGTATATCTCGATCGCGTTGTTTCTCGGCTTTTACATGAGATTTATTGGTAAGCATTCATGGCCGATGACATCCACCACCGTCTTTGGGGCGGTGATATTTATCTATTTTCTCTTCGAGTGGCAGCTCTCAAAATACCTGCCGAAAGGTTTGCCGATGTTTGAGGATGGATTCCTCTGGCTCGACAACTTTCGCTGGGAATATTTAATGTAGGCATTGGACAGGTAAGAACAGGACATGGTTGAAATCGCAGATCTACTGGCGGCTGGGCTACTTCAGTCGTTCGAGCCTTTAAATTTTGCCATGATTCTTGCGGGCTGTATGGCAGGATTATTTATCGGTGCGATGCCGGGCCTGGGCTCGGTGAATGGCGTTGCTATTTTGTTGCCCGTCACTTTTCTGGTCCCGCCAACGGCGGCTATTATCTTTTTAGCGGCTCTTTATTACGGCGCGATGTATGGCGGCGCCATTAGTTCAATTACGCTGGGTATTCCAGGTGCTTCTACGGCAGTGGCGACCGTTTTTGATGGTCGACCGATGGCACAAAAAGGAAAAGCGAATCAAGCGATGATGGCAGCGGCTATCGCCTCTTTCATCGGTGGAACGATTTCCATCATCCTGTTCACTCTTTTTGCTCCGCCGCTGGCCGAGGTCGCGCTGAAATTTGGTCCGCAGGAAGAATTTGCGTTAATGATTCTGGCGTTTGCAACTTTTATTGGCCTCGGTGGAGATGATATTCCCAAAACAATTTTCTCGATTCTTTTGGGCCTTGTCATGGCAGCCGTCGGCTTCGATATTATCTCGGGCAAACCCCGATTGATTTTCTTTGACTTAGTCGAATTCCAGAGAGGTATTGGTTTTCTGGTGCTGGCGATTGGGATATACGGCATCGGAGAAATGCTCTGGACACTTGAACAGACGGGTGGCAAGGTCAAGCTTGACTACGTGAAGACCACCTGGGCCGAGTTCAAGAAACATCTTGGGCAAATTAAAGCCTATCTGCCGACCACGTCGCTCGGCTCCGCTTTAGGATTTTTTGTGGGGACGTTGCCGGCAGCAGGCGCGACGCCAGCCTCGCTGATGGCCTATGGGCTGGCTAAGACTTTCTCGAAAGATCCGGACTCTTTTGGTAAGGGCAACATTGCGGGTGTTGCCGCACCAGAGGCTGCGAATAATGCGGCATCAACAGGCTCAATGCTGCCCATGATTACGCTTGGCATACCGGGTTCGCCCACAACGGCGATTCTCCTCGGCGGTATGATCATATGGGGACTGCGCCCCGGGCCATTGTTGTTTGCCAACAACCCGGATTTTGTTTGGGGGTTAATCGGGTCGATGTATGTCGCGAACTTCGTGACGGTTGCGTTAAATCTTGCGCTCATTCCGTTGTTTGTTCGGGTCTTGGCAATGCCGTTTACGATCCTGACCCCGATCATTTTTATTCTTTGCTTTGTCGGGGTGTTCGCGACGACGGACCGAATGTTTGATGTTTGGCTGATGCTGGCGTTAGGTCTTGGCGGTTATCTTTTGCGAAAACTCAATTATCCTGTGGCGCCTGCAGTACTTGCCATTGTGCTCGGTCCGTTAGCCGAACGATCCATGCGCCAGTCGTTGATCGGAAGTCAGGGCGATGTAACCACATTTATTAGTATCTCAGAGCACCCAATATCGCTTGGGTGTATCGTCATCGCAGTAATGCTGATGCTGTATCCTGTTTGGTCGAATTACCGCCGTAAGCTTGCTAATAGATCCACACTCTAATTTCAGCTTTAACGTGGTTGGCACATCGATGTAGCCGACGCGTTAAAAAACGAAGACTATTAAGCGTTAGAATAAAACTCTCGAAATTTTATCGATGAGTAAGAGGACTAACGAGTATGAGTGCGAAAAAAGAGAGAGTTGATACCGCGAGCGATACACTTGCACAAAAAGACAAATCCGGAGATGTGATTTCCGGTGGGCATTTGGTCGCAAAAGCGCTCAAGCAGGAAGGCGTTGATACTATTTTCACCCTGTGCGGTGGACATATCATCGACATCTACGACGGATGTTTGGACGAAGGGATTCGAATAGTCGACGTTCGCCATGAGCAGACGGCGGCTCACGCTGCAGACGGTTACGCCCGCCAGACCGGTCGATTGGGTTGTGTTGTTACAACGGCTGGTCCGGGCTGTACAAATGCAATGACCGGGATGGCCACCGCGTTTCGATCGGAAAGCCCGGTGCTCCATATTGGTGGGCAAGGCGCCCTGACACAGCACAAGATGGGGTCGCTTCAGGACTTGCCCCATGTTGACATGATGGCACCCATTACTAAATTCTCGGCTGGCGTGCGCTCAACAGAGCGGGTAGCCGACATGATCTCGATGGCAGCAAGGGAATGTTTCGCAGGTGCGCCTGGCCCTGCTTATCTGGAGATTCCGCGCGATATTCTTGATCGCGAGGTTTCTATCGATCAGGCGATCGTTCCTCAAGCAGGCCATTACCGCTCGTCGATAAACAGTATCGGCGACCCTGCCGATATCGACAAACTGGCTGAACTCATTGTGAAGTCAAAAAAACCGGCGATGCTGCTCGGTACCCAGGTCTGGTCTTCGCGCAGTCATCAAGAAGCAATTGAGCTTGTTCGAGCGTTGAATGTTCCGGCTTATTTTAATGGGGCGGCTCGAGGCGTTCTGCCACCGGGTGATCCACATCATTTTCATCGCACCCGGGGTGATGCCTTTAAGGAGGCTGATCTCATTATTATCGTCGGTACGCCGTTCGATTTTCGTATGGGTTATGGAAAACGATTGCGCGCGGAAGCAACGGTTGTGCAGATTGATATGGATTACCGCACGGTCGGTAAGAACCGCGATATCTCTCTTGGTATTGTGGGTCATCCAGGTGCCGTGCTGAGCAGTGTTCTCGCTGCGACCACGACGAGCGGTGACAATGGCGCGACAGCGCGACAGGACTGGATGGCTAAATTGCGTTCGGTCGAACAAGCAAAAACAGAAAAGCTGATGCCGTTGTTTACAACCGACAAGAGTCCTATTTCTCCGTACCGTGTTGCCTGGGAGTTGAACGAATTCTTAACCGAAGATACGGTCTACATTGGGGATGGCGGTGATGTTGTTACGATCAGCGCCCAGGCCGTGCAGCCGCGATCACCGGGTAACTGGATGGATCCTGGGGCACTTGGCTCTCTTGGCGTCGGCACAGGCTTTGCCCTGGCCAGTAAGCTTGTTCATCCCGATAAGGAAATATTGTGCTACTACGGTGACGGGTCATTTGGTATGACGGCTTTCGATATGGAAACTGCTAATCGATTTGGCGCGCCTTACATTGCAGTCATCGGCAATAATTCAGCGATGAACCAGATTCGTTTTGGCCAGATTACGAAATACGGTGAAGACCGCGGCGATACCGGAAATCTACTCGGGGATGTGCCTTTTTCAAAGTTTGGTGAAATGTTGGGGGGTTATGGTGAAGAGGT
>JADHSN010000089.1 GCA_016776875.1 Gammaproteobacteria bacterium
ATCAAATTGAATTAGCTTTGCAGCACAGCCAAGCCTCTCTTGAGTCTCATCAGGCCAGCCTCCAACGTCTAAATGCTCAAAGCGAGCGCATGAAGAGACGGTATGATGAGCTCGAGCGGCTTATCCAATCAGGAGATCAACCGGATATCGCGTTGGGAGAGCGCCTACAGATTTTGCTTAACCAGAAAACAGAAGCCGAAACGGCGCTCGCGGTCGGCAGGCATGATCATGCTTCCATCGAGACCCAAATTCGGGATCTGCACTCGTCTTTGTCTGAGCGTGAGCAGGAGGTTGCTGTCGCTCGAGATCTTCTTCAGGATGAGAAGCTCAAGGGGCAAGAAGTTGCTGTTCGTCTCCAAACGCTCTCTGAACAGGCGAGTGTCGATAAATATAATCTTGAGGAATTAATCTCTGGATTACCGGATACGGCAAACGAAGCCGATTGGTATGAGCGATCCGAGAAACTTGCGCAGAAGATATCGAATATTGGCCCTGTCAATTTGGTTGCTATTGAGGAATATGAAGAGCAAGCTGAACGGAAAGAGTATTTGGATGCGCAGCATGCTGATCTGGTGGAAGCGCTGGAAACTCTGTCGGGCGTTATCCGGAAAATAGATCGTGAGACCAAAGAGCGTTTCAGGACGACATTTGACGAACTCAACAACGGGTTTACCGATTTTTTCCCAAGCCTGTTCGGCGGCGGGAGCGCCGTATTGGAGCTGACCGAGGAAGATCTTTTAACTGCGGGCGTGACCGTAATGGCGCGACCGCCAGGCAAGCGCAACAGTACGATTCATCTGTTGTCGGGTGGTGAGAAAGCACTGACGGCCGTTGCCTTGTTGTTCTCACTCTTTCGTTTAAACCCGGCACCGTTCTGTATTCTTGATGAAGTTGATGCGCCACTCGATGATCGTAACGTTGAGCGTTATTGCAAGACGTTGAGATCTCTCGCCGAAGTGTCCCAGTTAATCGTTATTACCCACAACAAGATTACGATGGAATCCGCAGATGTTTTACTCGGTGTTACGATGGGGGAACCCGGTGTTTCATCTATTGTCTCGGTAGATATCGATGAGGCGGTGAAGTTGGCGGCAATCTAATCATGACTCTACAATTTGCCTTAATTATTATGGGAATCGCGGCCTTATTAATTGTGGCCGTGGTGTCACTGATGCAAACTGCGGAGAGTCGTAAAAAGATTTTGGCGCCCCTTAAAAGCCTGGCGGGTCAATCATGGTCAGCGGTTAAGCGCACGTTTGTTGGATCCATCGAACGGTTAAAACCGCACGGGTTAGCCGCTCGTCTCTCTCAACGCGAACCATCGTTGATGCCTTCTGGAGATTTTGCGCCAGGCGATGAGGGCCAATCTACCCCTCTCATCGATCGAGGGTTAGACGCAAAGACTGGCGCTGACAGGGATGGCGCTAGTTCGGTTGATAATCGCTCGCTTCCGGTAGATTCCAGTCCACAACCGCTCAAGATCGACTACTGGGTTCGCCTGCCAGGGGAGGGGGTAGTGTCTCGAGATCTTGCGCTCTCAGTATTCCGTGAGCATGAGATTACACTTGAAAGGCCTCGGGCTGTGCATGGCCGCACCGAGCCTGGAAACGCGTGGCTTGACCTCACCAGCGCTCAATCCGACGAAGTTTTTTCCGATTTAATTCTGAGCCTTCAGATGGCGATCCGGGGAAGTGTGACTAATGAGTCTGAGTTGACGCGGTTTAACAACCTCGCTTACCAGATGGCTGAGTCGCTGGGGCGGCCTATAAATTTCGATATGTCAATTGAAGAAGCACTCCCTGAAGCAGCGCGACTTGCGCGTTTTTGTGATCAGTTTGATTTAGTTGCTGTCATACACATTGAGCCCAAACCCGGAACAGGATTTCAGGGCGTCGATGTTTCGCGCGCGCTGGATCGCGCGGGCATGCGTTTGGGGAAAGATGATATTTACCACCTTTTTGATGCGCGCACCGGCGTTAGCCGATTCAGCTTAACGAATCGTTCAGAAAGTGGATCGTTCAGTTATGAAGATCTCGAATCTGGAGTGCTTCGTGGTTTGGTTTTATATATGAATGTGCCTCGTGTGGCGCGACCTTCGGTAACATTTTCAGATTTAGTATCTGTCGCCCAGTATGTTTGCGTTGAAATTGATGGCACGTTGACGGATCCGGAAGGGGAAGCAATTAATGAAACCCATTTCGATGCGATTCGCCGCCAGATTAGGTCACTCGAGGGTTCTATGAAGAAATACGGTATTGACCCCGGCTCCGAAGAGGCGAGACGACTTTTCTAAGCGGTATGGCGAAAAAGAAAAACGTATCGGAAGTCAAGAGGATTAAAGCGCTTCGTGAGGAGATTGAAGCGCATAACCATCACTACTATGTGCTCGATGCACCGGTGGTTCCGGACTCAGTCTTCGATAAACTGTTACAGGATCTCCAGGCGCTTGAGGAAGAGCGTCCTGATCTCATCACTGAGGATTCTCCCACGCAAAGGGTTGGGGGAGCGCCGCTAGATCGGTTCGAAACGGTAGTGCATCAAGTGCCCATGCTTTCGCTCCAGAATGCTTTTTCAGACGACGAGTTGTTCGATTTTGATCGTCGTTGTCGGGAGGGCGCAGGCCGGACATCGATGACTTACATGGCTGAACCTAAAATTGACGGTCTCGCGATCAGTCTGCGTTATGAGAATGGACAACTAACGCGTGCCGCAACTCGTGGAGATGGGCGCAATGGTGAGGACGTGACTTTAAATGCAAGAACCATCTCCTCAATTCCGCTTCGGCTAGTCGGTAAAAATCCACCACGTGCGCTAGAGGTGCGTGGGGAAGTGTTTATGCCGGTAGCCGGATTTAATCGTTTGAATGATCAGCAGCGGATAAATGGTGAGAAGTTGTACGCCAACCCGAGAAATGCGGCTGCGGGCAGCCTTCGCCAGCTTGACCCCAAGGTCTGCGCCAATAGACCACTGTCTTTTTTCTGTTATGCCCTTGGCGCTTTAAATGGCGTTTCGCAGCCCGATAATCAAAATGACCTTTTGGACTTTTTTAAAAATATCGGCTTGCCAGTTAATTCAATCAGTCGGGAGGTTCAAGGTGTTGATCAATGTCTGGCCTATTATAAAGAGATTCTAGAAGCGCGATCGACTCTCGATTACGAGATTGATGGGGTTGTTTATAAGGTCAGTTCCTTTAAAGATCAGGAGCGTATTGGATTTGTTTCCCGGGCGCCCCGTTGGGCAATGGCGCATAAATTTCCCGCACAAGAGGAGACAACCCAAGTTAAGGTCATTGAGATTCAGGTAGGCCGTTCCGGCGCGTTAACGCCGGTTGCACGATTGGAGCCAGTCTTTGTCGGCGGGGTGACGGTATCAAATGCCACTCTGCATAACGCGGCGGAGATCGATCGACTAGACGTTCGTGAAGGCGACACGGTTGTAATTCGCAGAGCTGGAGATGTTATCCCCGAGGTAGTTTCTGTTATCAAGGACAGGAGAAAAAAGAACGCCAAACGTTATCGTTTTCCTGAGCATTGCCCGGTATGTGGTTCAGAAGCGCCCGTTGATGCGGGAGGGATTATTCGACGCTGTAGCGCGGGACTGTCTTGTTCGGCACAAGTCAAGGAATCCATAAAACATTTTGTCTCAAGAAAAGCCCTTGATGTTGAAGGTATGGGATCGAAATTGATTGAGCAGCTTGTCGATAATGGGCGGATCCGCTCTGCTGCCGACCTATTCACTTTGACTCAATCAGAGCTTGCAAAGCTAGACAGAATGGGTGAGAAGTCTGCAGCCAATCTGATCAGTGCGCTTGAAAAAAGTCGAGCAACCACTTTGCCGCGGTTCCTGTATTCTCTGGGGATCCCGCAGGTCGGGGAGACTACCTCTGAAACGCTTGCAAGTTCTTTTGGTTCGTTGGAGACTCTGATGAAAAGTTCAATCGACGCGCTTGAAGCGGTTTCTGATGTGGGGCCAGTCGTTGCTGGTGGGATTCGCCGATTTTTTGATCAAAATCATAATGTTTTAATTATTAATTCGCTTATAAAGCACGGTATTTTCTGGGATACGACCCCCACTCAGTTCAATCCGACAGGCGTTTTTAAAGATAAAACAGTTGTTATTACAGGCACTTTGCCTTCAATGAGTCGTGATCAAGCCCGTCAATGGCTGATTGAGCAGGGAGCTAAGGTAAGCGCCGGTGTTTCGAAGCGAACCGATTATCTAGTCGCGGGTGCTGATCCGGGTTCCAAGCTTGAAAAAGCGTTAGCGCTCGGTGTCGAGGTGCTTGATGAAGAGCAGCTGAAAGCGCTTGTCCGCTCCGAGTTGGCGTAATTTTTAAACGACCGCCAGTCGATCGAAAGAGCATACAGGTTATTTTGATAAAATCTTTGAGATTAATGAACACTTTTGTAAATGGAGAGCTCGCCGTTGTCAGTTAAAAATACTTTTGGCACAAAGACGACCCTAGAGGTCAACGGAAAAAATTATGAGATTCATGCGCTTGATCTGCTTGGCGAGCGCTTTGATCTTACCGGAATGCCTATTACCCTAAAGATTCTGCTTGAGAATTTACTCCGAACAGAGGATGGTATTAGCGTGACCTCTGACGACGTCGAGGTGCTTGCAAGCTGGACTCCTGAATCCCTCCAGTCAACAGAGATAGCGTTTAGCCCGGCTCGAGTGCTCATGCAGGATTTTACGGGCGTGCCGGCGGTAGTTGACCTGGCAGCGATGCGAGAGGCGGTTGCCGAACTTGGAGGTGACTCTTCGAAGGTCAATCCGTTATCGCCGGCTGATTTGGTCATCGATCACTCGGTGATGGTGGACCATTTTGGCAATCGTGGGGCGTTACAAAACAATTCGGCGCTAGAGTATTCGAGGAACGCTGAGCGGTACGCGTTTTTGCGATGGGGGCAATCTGCGTTTAGCGACTTTCAAGTGGTGCCCCCATCAACAGGTATTGTGCATCAGGTAAATGTTGAGTTTCTTGCGAGTGTTGTGTTCAGTCGCGAGCATGATAATAGATTGATTGCTTATCCCGACACGGTTGTAGGAACTGATTCCCACACCACGATGATCAATGGCCTTGGCGTGCTGGGTTGGGGTGTTGGCGGGATTGAAGCAGAAGCTGCCATGTTGGGACAAGCCGTCACCATGCTCATTCCTGAGGTGGTCGGTTTTGAATTGAAGGGTCAACTACCCGAGGGCACCACAGCCACTGATCTGGTTCTGACCGTGGTAGAAATTCTCAGAGAGGCTGGCGTTGTTGGAAAATTTGTAGAGTTTTTTGGTGACGGGCTTGATCATCTCTCTCTTGCTGATAAAGCCACTATTGCGAATATGGCACCCGAGTATGGTGCGACCTGCGGATTCTTCCCAGTCGATCAGGAGGCTCTGAATTATCTTAAATTAACTGGCCGCTCTGAAGAGGAAATTAATCTGGTTGAGGCATACACTCGTCGGCAAGGCATGTTTCGGGATGCCGAAACCCCCAAGGCTGACTTTAATAATGTCATCACGCTTAACCTCGACTCTGTAGTCGCGAGTATTGCGGGACCAAAGCGTCCCCAAGATCGGATTGCATTATCAGATGCCAAGCATGAGATCCGCTCAGCCCTGACAGAGGTCCGTCAAGGCAAAGAGAAGGAGTCTGCGATCATTTCAATAAATGATCGGGACGAAGAATTGTCAGACCTATCGGTTGTGATTGCCGCAATTACCAGCTGCACGAATACGTCTAATCCTGGAGTCATCATGGCGGCGGGATTGCTTGCCCAGAAGGCTCGACAGCGAGGTATGACGGTCAAGCCATGGGTTAAAACCTCTCTCGCACCTGGCTCTCAGGTCGTGACTGACTATTTGCGGGATGCTGATTTGCTCGATGATCTTGAGAGTATCGGGTTCGCAGTGGTGGGCTATGGCTGCACGACCTGTATTGGAAACTCGGGGCCTTTGCCCGAGCCGGTCTCGGGCGCGATAAAAGATAAAGACCTGGTTGTTTCGTCGGTCCTATCGGGGAACAGGAATTTTGAGGGTCGCGTCCATTCAGATGTTCGAATGAACTTCCTGGCATCTCCTCCGCTTGTTGTGGCTTACGCGCTCGCGGGCACTACGGATATTGACTTCTCTTCCGAACCTATTGGCTTAGATAGTGAAGGCCTCCCAGTGATGTTGCAAGAGATTTGGCCTGATACCGGGGAAGTCAATCGGACTATCAATAGCCACGTGACACGAGAGATGTTCAAGGCCCGATATGCCGACGTATTTGAAGGGGACAACCTCTGGAAAGAGGTTCCCGTAACTGAGGGCGTGCAATTTCAATGGGATAACGACTCCACTTATGTGCGCAGACCACCGTACTTTGACCAGATGAGTCGGACGCCACCGGGTATACCTGAGATTTCGGAGGCGAGAATACTCGCCGTCTTGGGCGATAGCATTACAACGGATCACATCTCCCCCGCTGGCGCCATTGCGGTCGATAGTCCCGCAGGACGGTATCTGTCTCAACGAGAGGTTGAGGCTAAAGATTTCAACTCTTATGGATCCCGTCGAGGTAATCATGAGGTCATGATGCGTGGGACGTTCGCGAATATTCGCCTGCGAAATTTAATGGTGCCAGGTGTTGAGGGGGGCTGGACGTTATTCCATCCTGATCGTGAGCAAATGACAATTTATGATGCCGCAATGCGTTACGCCGAACAGGAGACACCGTTAGTTGTTGTGGGGGGTAAGGAATACGGCACGGGCTCATCCAGGGATTGGGCGGCAAAAGGCGCCGCGTTGCTAGGTGTACGGTCAGTGCTGGTTGAGAGTTTTGAACGCATTCATCGGTCTAATCTTGTCGGAATGGGTGTGTTGCCGTTGCAATTTCCCGATGGGCAGAATGCGAAGACTCTTGAAATTACGGGTGAGGAAGTAATCAGTATCGATCAGCCGAGTGTCGGTGATCAACACGTTAAAGTTTGCCTGACACGTCCGAGTGGTGCCACGGCGTCATTTGATGCTCGAGTCAGAATTGATACCCCGAAAGAGTGGGAGTACTACATCAATGGCGGGATACTCCCGTTCATGGTGAGACAGTTAGTGGGCTAAGTTTTCAAAGTCCGCGCTAAGTTCTTTGGAGGGCGGACAATGTTGATAGAGATCACTACCAAGGTCAGCGCGGTGATCAGCCGCCATGAGAAGATCTCGTTTAAAAAAAGCACTCCCCAAAGTGCGCCAAGTACAGGAACGATGTAATTCACTTGAGCGAATCGGTTTGCGCCGAGTTGCGATATCAGGTGAAAGAAAATGAGCATCGCGATCGCTGTGGGCCCGACTCCAAGATAGGCAATCGCCAGCCAACCACTGGCGGTGATCGATTGAGTCAAAGGGCTCTCGATTAGGAATGTGACGGGCGTCATCCATAAGCATGCACAGATCATCGTGCCGCCAGCGATTTGCTTTCCGGACCAATGACCGGAGAAAAAGCGCGTGAACGTCGTAGATGCTCCATAACAAATCGCACTTAATACTACGGCGAGTTGGGCAACCAAGGGTCCACTCAAGCCCTCAAAGGCGGCAGGCCCAACAAGAACCGCAACACTTCCAAGTCCGACCATAATACCCATTCCCGTTCGGGCGGTGAAAGACTCATCTTTGATAAAAATATGTGCCAGGACGGCAGTGGTGATTGGCATGATACCCATCAGCACAGCCGTTAAACCGCTGTCAATCCGTGTTTCACCCCAACTAATCAAGCTGAATGGTAATGCGTTCCCAATAAGACCAATGAAAGCGCATATTTTCCAGTAACCGAGATTCCGTGGGAGTCGTATTGAGTTAAGTTTCAGCCATATCATTAATAAAACTGCCGCAATGCTGAGTCGTGCCCAAGTCAGCGTCAGAGGACCAACAGATTCCACCCCAATTTTAATGAAGGCAAATGATCCGCTCCACAGAACAGCAAGAAGAAGAAGAAGCGAATAGTTTTTGACATGAGAAGGCAAACGAGTAATTTCCTGAATTGCGATAACTATGATGGACGATTCTGTCGATCAAATGATCATTTACAATTAACCGTCAAGTTAATAGATTAATTTTTTTCCAAAAGATTTAAATAATGTTGTTATCCAAAAACGACCCATCGCCTTTTAAGGTTTATAACGAAACGTGCGAGACCCCGGTACTATTGGTCTGCGATCATGCCGGCAATGAAATTCCTGAGAATCTAAAAAGCCTTGGCTTGCCTCGTGAGGTGCTTGAGACTCACATTGCAATCGACCTAGGGTGTCGGGATCTCGCAATCGCGCTTTCCGATTTGATGAAGTCTACGCTAATAATAGCGAGTTATTCACGATTGACGATTGATCTGAATCGGTCACCGTATGATGAAACGCTGATTACGCCAATTAGTGATGGTATCGAGATCCCGGGAAACCAAAACCTGTCG
>JADHSN010000090.1 GCA_016776875.1 Gammaproteobacteria bacterium
GAGGGCCATCAAATCGCGGACGAAGTCGTGCAACGGCTGCGAGAGAACTTCGAGGAATTAAGCGACATTGTCGTTCATATTGATCCTGAGGACGATTTCGACTCCATGCAAAATAGTAAGTTACTTGACCGCAATATCTTGGAGACAGCCTTGCAAAAGATCTTGGTGGATTTCGGTCTTGATTGGAATATTATTAAAGCGCAACCCAATTATCTGACGCTCCATTTTCTTAAAAACCAGATCCATGCCCAGTTGATTCTTCCCTGCCCGGACGAGCTAATGATGAGCAATCTCAGACAAATATCACCAGCAATAACCAGCCAAATTATTTCCTCAACCGAAATAGATGATATTGAGGTGCTAGTCTCTATTGCCTCTTACCCCTAAAAATTCTTTACGATATTTAAGGATTTTCGCCTGAAGCATCCTTATCACCACCGGATAGCCGTCTTATTAAAACCTCGTTTATTTTCCGCGGATTGGCTCGCAAAACAGTGAGCTCGAAGCCTTCAAGGTTAAAAATCTCATCGGCTACCGGAATTCTCTGAATGTGCTCCAAGACCCAGCGACTGACTGAATCAGTGGGCTTGCCCGATAAATCAACGTCAAAGTATTCTTCTAACAATCTTATTTCTGAAGCCCCTTCAATAGAGACACAGTCCGCGCCCTGAGGCGTCATCTCTTGGGGTGCGATATCACTCTCATCATAGATCTCGCCAACTAACTCCTCCATTAAATCTTCAAGCGTGACGATCCCCTCCATTACGCCATGCTCATCAACGACGATTGCGAGTTGATGTCGCTCCCGCCGCAGAGCGGCGATGGTATCGGTAAGGGATTGGCTTTCAGGAACAAAATAAGGGGCCCGACTGATTTCAACAACCGGCGCCTTATCTTTATCGGTAGATAGCGCTGACAATAAATCCCGGACATGAATGACACCAATTATTTCATCGGCGTCATCGCTGTGAAGCGGCACTCGACTATAAGGGTGGCCAACAAGTTCAACCGCAGCCTCATGGATGGAGAGGACTGCCGACAACGTGAAGACCTTGTGTCTCGGCGACATGACATCCGCAACGGACAAATCGCCAAATGCAAATGCGCGCTCAATTAACCGTTTTTCATTTTCATCAATCGTTCCCTCTTCTTCCCCGTATCCCGCCATATTGATCAGTTCAGTCTCTGTCACGATGGGGTCGTCAGTACTGTTTCCGTTCCCACTGTCTGAGCGAAGACCAAAATATTCAAATAAACGATTAATCGGGGTTGTGATATACGCGACCCCCAATATCAGAGGGGCCACCAGGAGAGAGATTCGCTCGGAATAGCGGGTTGCCAACGTTTTTGGCGTAATCTCACCGAAGATTAATATCAGGATCGTTAAAACACCAACCGCAACTCCCGGTCCGACGCTGCCCAATTCGCGAGTCGCAATGACCGTTGCCAACGCGGACGCACTAATGTTAACGATATTATTGCCAATCAAGATCGCCACCAACATTCTCGATGGGTCACTTTTTAGCGTACTGAGTGATCGGGCGCCTCGACGACCATCCGCTACAAGCGCATCTGCTCGGGCCCGTGACAATGAGACCAAAGCGGTTTCGGCGCCGGAAAAAAAGGCGGACAAGCACAGTAAAAGAATGAGCAGAAGAGCTTCACCCATAATTAACTACCAAAATGCCCGCGCATCGGTTACTTGCGATCTCCACTACTGACCCCATTGCCCTATTTTTCCTCTTTATGAATCGATTGCGGTTATTCGGTTACTTGAAGCGTTCCAGCATATTCTGTGATCGCTTCAATCTCTTCCAGCGTGACTTCAAAAGGCGGGTAATACGGATCACTATTGGACCATAGGGGGTAGCCGGGCACGCGAGCAAAAACCGGGTGGGGTCGGCGCATATAAAAGGTCATAAATCGTTCCCGCCAATCATCACTTTTAACCATCCAGGTAAATGACGGGGAATTCCCAATGCCGCCGAGGCGGTTAAAGTCTCCGATAACATGACAGCGAGAACAGTACCTCACCGATAACTCAAACCCTTCTTCAGCAGTATCTGTGTTTGCGGATTCAGTAGCTAGAAACACTAGCACTGTCGCCGCCACCGGTCGGAGTAGTTTCTTCATTGAGGATTGTTCTGGGCTAGATTTTAACCGTCCATCCATGTGTGTCAGCCAGGGTTCCATGTTGAATGCCCAAAATCGTATCCAGGAGTCTCTTAGAAAGTTCGGACTCATTATGTGCGTTAACGCGAAGCTCCTCCTCGTGAAAGGTAATTGATTGAATCGGTGCAATTACTGCCGCCGTCCCTGCTCCGAACATTTCAATGAGTAATCCCGCGTCAGACGCACTTTTTAGTTCCTGAATAGATACCTGCCGGGTTGAGACCGTGTATCCCCAATCGGAAAGCAATTGAATTACGGTATCGCGAGTAACACCCGGCAAAATAGTGCCAGAGAGCTCAGGTGTCACCACCTCGTCGCCGATCCTAAAAAACACATTCATTTGCCCAGCCTCTTCGGCAAATCGATGAGTCTGACCATCCAACCAAAGAATTTGATCAAATCCCTCTGTTATCGCCTCGGCCATTGGCTTGAGCGTTCCTGCATAGTTACCTGAGGTCTTGGCAGCGCCTGTACCTCCGGCAGCAGCGCGAGTGTAACGCCCTTCTGCCTTGAGGCGCAGTTTCGATCGACCCGATGCGAAATACGGTTCAGCCGGCCCCGCCATAATGACAAACGTGTAAGTCGTCGCCGCCCGGACCGCAATATGTTGCTCGGACGCAAATATCAAGGGACGAATATAAAGCGCTTCACCCTTCTCAAGAGGCACCCAATTTTTCTCAACCTCTACCAGTGCGCGAACGCACGCTACAAATTCGTCAACAGGAATATTGGGAATAGCGAGACGTTCACACGAGTCAATCAATCGCCGCCCGTTCGCTTCCGGCCGAAACAGCTGAATCGATTGATCATCGGTATTACGATAGGCTTTCAGTCCTTCAAACACGGCTTGGCCATAGTGCAAAGCTAACGTCGTTGGATCAATTTGCATTGGTGCACGTGGAACAATATTCGCATCGCCCCAGTTCCCGTTCTCGAACTGCCGCACCAACATATGATCGGAAAAGATATTTCCAAAAACCAAGCGTTCCTCACTCATCCGATGAACCGAGGAGTGGGTGATCTGATCAAGATTAATCTTCACATTGAATATGCCGTAAGACAGCGCTCAAACTCTGACTAATCGTCCAAAAAATACGCTTTTGGGTAAGTCAAGCAATATAAAGGTTGATTTATAGCACGCGTCGACGACTGCGTCGCATGTGTCCGCATTTTCGAATACAAACTGGATTTGACTGCGACGCCCAGGCCTTTGCAAACATCGAAACATAAGGTTCTTCCGTGAGAATATCGCTAAGTAATCGGTAGTTGATATTGTGATCATTGTGATCCTGTCCTGCCGCCAGATACATCTGTCGCTCATCTTCTGAGCCTTCAACCCAACAGCAGGCAGAGACTGCCCCAGTGGCGACAATATACGGTCTATTTTCATTTTCAGATTTACAGTTAATTCGGGGGATGCTATTTGAATCAACAGAACCCTCTTCAACCTCACCGCGATCATCCGCCTGGGCTTGGGCGGCGATGAATTGGGGGTCTGCCGGTTTCAGCGCACGCAAGGTGCCGTCCGGCATCTGATAGTTAAATGAATTTTCTTTGCCAAACCGGATGGTATCGATCACTTTAAAATTCGCAAACCCCATTTCACGGCTCAACTCAAGGGCTTCAGTGATTTGATGCTGATTGTGCTGAAACGGTATAAAGTGCCACTCTCCTACAGAACCAGTTTCGAGATAAGCTGCTGCGTTTGCCATTATTTTGGCAAAGCGAGTGTTAACGCGATATAGGTGATTAGTGTCCGCAAGGCCATCGATATGAAATTCAACCACCGAATTGTTTCTCGCGAATAACTCACCCAGCGCCCTCCACCAATCCACGCTTCGTAATCCGGCGTTTGTCGACAGAATAAGTTTGACGTCATGATCGACGAAATATTCACAGATCGAAAAGCAATCGCGCGCGGCCAAGGGATCGCCGAGACCGCCACAAAGATCAATTTCAAGAATATTCGCGCATAGCTCCGGGGTAAAATTCCGCTTAATCGTCTCTAGATCTAGATCGATATTCTTTACCTTGGACATATCGGGCAGGCAACGATTGCTCTGTTGAGTGCGTCCACACATCGGACAAGCTGCGTTACATTTATCGGTAATTTCCAAATGAAATTTCATTTGGCTCCTGAGATCAAACATCGCTTTAGACGTCCGTTTCACAGACATTAACCTCTCTCCTCGGACTTTCGATACAAGAAATAACGCCCTTCGGAAATGCCATTCGGTAAATCGATGGCCTTCCACTGCTCAACGTGAAGCGCCTGGTCAGAAAGAATCACAGCCCCGGGAATCAAAAGGTCATCCAGGGAGTAACCAATCGCGCCCGCAAGCACCTGGTCATTCTCTGGAACCCCGCTTCCAATGTCGCAATGAGCGAAGGCGGCAAGAGACTTGAGATCACTAGCCGCCCGTTTTAGGGTTTCGCGAAAATCACCCTCAAACAGAAATTGTGGATCAGGCGTGCAGGAGGGATGAGCGGCGGGACTCCTCTCAAAGACAAAAATCTCACGTCCTTCTGAATGTTCTCGTAAATGGTCGTAGGTACGTCCATTACCGAGTCCCAACTCAAGAATAGGTCCGTTTAAGTCCGAAATGAGATCCAACGCATAATGAATGCAGACCCTTTGCGCAGTGAGCCTTCGAATCATGCTATCAAGTCGGCTCATCTTACGCCCTCCCCAAAAATAACATTCTGATCTGCAGAGATGATCATGCGCTAACGATACTATGGCGTAGCGTTAAAGTCTGATGCAAGAACTGGTCGGGGCGAGAGGATTTGAACCTCCGACCACCGCAACCCCATTGCGGTGCGCTACCAGGCTGCGCTACGCCCCGAAAAAACAGATTCTTGGCAATTGTCTTAAATCTAATTGGCAGTCAAAAGCGTCGAAATTTTCTCAAGCTCGATGACGAGCTCATTAACATCTGAAGCGCTCAGGGCTGAATCAGTGGTTGACCGATCTGAACCGGCAAGCTGGTGGCTTGCGCCACTAATCGTATAGCCTTCGATATAGAGAAGACGACGAATGGTGCGAATAAGCTCGACTTCATGCCGTTGGTAATACCGCCTGTTGCCTCGACGCTTTACGGGCTGGAGTTGCGGAAACTCTTGTTCCCAATAACGTAGGACGTGAGGTTTTACGCAGCAAAGGGTTCCGACTTCACCGATCGTGAAGTAGCGTTTGCTCGGAATCGGCGGAAGTTCTTCTGCGCCCGGATCCAACATCGTCATAGCGCGGCCTCAGGAGTATGCGCCTGGGATGCGATCGCGCTCGTGTTTGCGCTTACATCTTCTTTGACCTTTTGACTGGCCCGAAAAGTGACCACTCTACGAGCGCTCACGGGAACCGTTTCACCTGTTTTTGGATTACGACCTGGGCGAGAGCTTTTCTCACGGATTGTAAATCCTCCAAAGCCTGAGAGCTTGACGCTTTCACCTGATTCGAGTGATTCTCGGATCTTCTCGAAAAAAAGTTCAACAAACTCTTTTGCTTCCCGTTTGTTTAAACCCAATTCTTCAAAAAGTGTGTTGGCGATATCTGCCTTTGTTATTGTGCTAGTCATTCGTCGCTAACGCCTTATCACCTGCTTGCAATTTAACCTCTAAACCTACTATTCAAACCTTTACGCCAACCTTTGGATGGCGCCAATCATCTTTAACTGCTTCGAAGCACCCCATCATATTCCGCGCTAATACGACTCACGACGGAATGCGCTACAGCGTCTGCATCCTCGTCCTTAAGATTGCGGGAATTAGACTGTAAGGTCAAGCGAAAAGTCAGTGATTTTTCGGTTGACGTTTTGGGATTTTCTTTATATAGGTCGATCAGTTCAAGGTTGATTAACAAGTCGCCAGCGGACTGCCTGATCGCATCTATGATGGTTTGCGATGATGTCCCATCAGGAAAAATAAAAGATAAATCACGACTCAATGATGGGTAACGGGATGATGATGTGTAGCCAGGAATCTTGATTTCCCGAATCAATCCAAAGTTAATCTCAAATGCATAAACTGGTTGGTCTAAATCCAAGCGCATCAATATGTCGTGACTGATCCGACCCAGCTGACCCACTCTGGTTTCATCGAGCATTATTTCCGCGCACTGCCCGGATTGATAAGCAGGATGTTCGCTCTGAACAAAACGCAGTGATTTTCCAGAACACGCCATACCCATCAACGATTCGACGTGACCCTTTGCATCGAAAAAATCGACTTCCCGGCCCCGCTGATCCCAACGGGTGCCCGTCGCGGAGCCTGTGATGACTCCGCCAATAAATTGCTGCTCTTTAGGCTGTCTTAGCGTGGCCTTGAAAACATGGCCTGTTTCAAACAGGCGAATATCGCGCATCTGTCGCCGTGCGTTATTGGCAAGCGCGTTAAGCAGTCCGGGTAACAGGGTCAAACGCATTTCAGAAAACTGGGCCGCAATCGGATTTTGAAGTCTGATCGCTTTCTCGCTGCCGCTGACGAGTCCCTGCAATTCGCTAGAGACAAAGCTGTAGGTGATCGCCTCAAAGTAGCCCAAGTCAACTAATAAGTCTTTAGCTCGATCCAGATCCAGAATGTCTTCAGGTGCCAGCTGACTACCGGCCCGAACACGTGGTGGATGACTTTCGAATTGATCGTAACCAATTAGTCGCGCGACCTCCTCGATCAAGTCATGCTCTCCCGTGAGATCGTACCGATGAGACGGGGGGGTAACGGACCATCCCGAATCGACGGGAACAAAGTCAAAACGAGCCGTCACAAAAGCAGAATCTACATCTTGCGAAGTCAAGTGAGTCCCTAGCATTCGTTCCAGACGGGCTTGTCTCAGAATGATCGGGCGACGTTCAGGGAGGCATCCCGGAATCGTTTGGTCAATCAGCGGTCCTGGCGTTCCCCCGCATAATTCGATCACCATAGCACTTGCCCGCTCAATCGCTAACGCGGGAAGGTGGAAATCCACTCCCCTTTCGAATCGATGGGCTGCGTCTGAATTAATGCTAAATTGTCTTGCGGTTTGGGCAATACAATCGGGATTAAATGACGCCGCTTCAAGAAACAACGAGGAAGTGTGTTCACTAATCATCGTGCTCGAACCGCCTTTTATTCCGCCCAGTGCGATCGAACCAGAATCGTCTGCGATTACTAGATTATCCTCACTAAGGGTAATCTCCTGCCCATCCAACAGCGTCAAGTGTTCAGATGGTGATGCACGCCGAACTACGATACCGCCCTTTAATCGATCGTTATCAAAAGCGTGCATCGGTTGCCCGGTCTCAAGCATGAGATAGTTGGTGATATCAACTAACGCATCAACACTTCGAACATCTGATCGTCGCAATCGTTCTCGAATGATGTCGGGACTACGGGTATTCGAAGACACACCACTAAGCACACGGCCCACATAGCGGGGGCAGTCATCGGGCTTATCGAGTGTGATTGAGCGGGTTTCGCTCGATTCTTGAGCCACTTTTTTTATCGTGGGCTCTTTTAAAGTCCCCCGGGTCACGGTCGCGGTTTCCCTTGCGACACCGAGGAAGCTTAAACAATCGCCACGGTTGGGCGTCAACTCAACCTCAAAAAGCCGATCTGGGAGCTGCAAATGCTCGTCGAGTAGTTGACCGGGAGATAAGTGGGGATCAAGCTCCAGAATTCCCGAGGACTGATCCTCTAATCCCAACTCACTCCCCGAGCAAAGCATGCCATCGGACGTCACGCCCCGCAGATTTTGGCTCGAAATTTTTTGACCATTTGGAAGAACCGTATCAGGTGTTGCGAGCGCCGTGATCATTCCAACGCGGACGTTTTCCGCGCCACATACGATTTGATATTTTTCCGGACGACCACCGTCAACGTCACAAACAGATAAACCGTCGGCATCAGGGTGCGGCGCGACAAGATCGACCCGACCCGCCACAATGCCTTTTGGCAGAGAGGGGACGATAGAGACGGCTCCCGCCTCTAGACCGACTTGGGTTAATAATTCGGGGAGCTCTTCGAACGAAGCGTCGAAATCTACCCATTCACGTAACCAGTTTTCACTAATAATCATAACTAGCGACTTTAGGCAAACTGACGAAGAAAGCTGGTTTGGTTCTCAAAGAAAACCCTGAGGTCATTCACCCCGTATCGGAGCATGGCTAGGCGCTCAATCCCCAAACCGAAGGCATACCCGGTATAACGCTCATTATCAATTCCAACCTGAGTAAACACTTCAGGGTG
>JADHSN010000091.1 GCA_016776875.1 Gammaproteobacteria bacterium
ATGAATCTGTTGATTACCCGATCGAAACAGTCATCGATATATTAAAAACACTCAATTCACTATAACGAGAGACCTCGCAGCGCGCATCAAAAAACCGAAATACTGCACGACGTTCCGGGACGAATCAGTTCATCACTTGTAAATTCAAACACAACGCTATATCGGGGGTTACCGCTAGAGCCGGAAACAGGCTCTATCCCTAGACGGGCGCCCACGGCGACATAGACATTATCGCCGACGATAATCTTAAGCTCTTTTGCACTCTCAATTGCGGATAGCGTCGGCACATCAACAACCGTCCGAGCAAGATAACGCCCCCGCTCGACCAACGTAATCACGGGCGGATCCTCTGACTCATGATAAACGTACTGACCAACTGTAAAGTCTGAATCCACAACCCACGCGTCGAACGGCGCTCTCAGCGCCGCTAACTCAAGCATATAATTCGTCTGCTTCCGCTCAAGCTCTGCGTTACTGAGGGCAAGCTCTCTTCTCGATAATTCGAGGGCAGTCTGGTCCAATGAAACCGCAGACAAAGACCCTTCATCAAACAGCGTCTGCTCACGCGCCATCACCGCTCTGTACTCATCGACTTCTATTTCTCGAATCTGGACTGCATTGACAGACCGACTATGCGCAATGTCCAAAAGGGAAGAATCAAGTGTCACAAGCGGCTCATTCATCGCAACCCGACTACCCACCTTCAGGTTGACCGATTTAACGTGGCCCGAAATTCCGAATCCCATCGCCACTCTTCGGTTCCAATCTACTTCAGCTTCAACGTTCTCGGCGAAAAGCGGAGCTGAGAGTCCAAATAACGCGGTCATCAGCAATATCCGCTGAATAAAGTCCATATCATTACTCCTTAATTAACAGCGATGGACGAGCTAACAACGCATCGAAGCGTGCCCAGCGCATCGCCTGTTGAAATTCAACACGGATCATATCCAAGATTGCTTCTGCTACCGCAGTCTGGGCGTCACCAAAATCAGCTCTCATCTCCATTTCATACATCGCACGGCTCCGGTCCTGATAGTAGGCTCGGTAATTTTCAACTGCTTCAGCTGCATTAATTTCAGCCTGTCCTACCTGTAATTCGGCTAACAGGTTCAATAAAATGTCGCGCAGCTCGAATTCCGCCCCAACAAGTTCAGCTTCTTTCTCGAATAGCTCAAGTTGCGCCAGTGCAACCGCTGTCTCTTGTCGCGCAGTACCATTAAAAATGGGCGCAATCAGTTTAAGATTTGCCCGATATCGGTCACGACTTGAAAATGACGTGTCATAGTAATCTCTCGCTTCGAGCTGAATACTCAGCACAGGCGAATTAATTTTTTTGGCGACATCGACTTTTGCTCGAGCAGCCGCGACATCATCTCGACGAGCCTGCACGATTGGAGAGCTGGCAATCGCCTGATCCACAATCTCGGTATAGATTGGAATCTCTCGCTCCAAATAAGCAGTTAAATCCGGCATCTGCAGCTCACTTGATAACTCTCCCGGACGCCCAAGGGTGAGTGCAAGCTCATGGCGAGTCAAACGTCTTTCGAGATCAGCACGATGACGATGAACATACGCTTTGCGGTAAAGGGCCTCTTTCTCAGCCACCTCTAATTCTGAATACTGTTCAAATCGTTCATGCCGCTCTTGCATTCGCGAGAATCGAAAATAGTCGAGCGCCAATTGCTCATTACGCGCTCGATAAGCGTAATCTGCAAGAATCACAGCAAAATAACGACTCATGACATCAAGGAGACGTTGATCTTGACGAGCAATTAACTCCGCCTGGCGGGCGTTGATTTCTGCACGCACCGCTTCTTTTCGGGCGGTTGTTCGGCCAAAATCAGTTAGTCTTTTGTCAAGCACAAGGCCATACCGGCTATCGTTCTGAAAGTCCGTATCACTGTTCGACGCGCGACTTGAAGCCCTCGGCTGAAGCTCAACGAACGCATCAAAACCATAACTGGCATCCACCTGAATTTCGCGAATTTGGGCAGCTTGCAATCGAGCACGCGCGGGCACAAGATCGGGGTGAGACTCCAAACTTATAGTTAACGCCGATTGAAGCGTGAGGGGTTGGGGTAATGGTGCACGTTCTACCTGGCCCTGAGCCGAAAAAAAAGTAACCCATAGTCCCGCAGCAAGCGCTATTGATGACCAGCGTTGCAACATTATCAAAAACCTTGCATCAGGTATGTTAAGTCAATCAAATGAACGATGCTCAGGACGACTCTTTACGCCGATTTCGTTTATAACTGGAAAAGCGCTCATTCTGAAAATGCGCTTCAACAACATATTCGCCCAGCCATAAAAACTCTTGGGGATCGCGGGTCGTTCCCGTAAAGCGGGTCAATAATTGACCCTCAGTGTCGAAAAACAAGAATGCCGGAGTCGCTCTTATTCTATTGTGCTGGAGTGCGAATTCTGTCTCGGAGACTTCAACACCATCGAAATCCGTTACTAAGGTATCGCCGTCTGTGTTTAAAGCAATCACCCGAAAGTGACGACGAAAGTAATCCTGAACCTCGGGTTGATTGAGAACGGTTTCTTTCATCCTCTCGCACCAAGGACAATCATTGGTCTCAAACATCACCAGTACACCGACTTTGCCCTCCTCCGCCGAAAGCATGGCCTCTTCAGAAAGATCATTAAAACTGTCCTGAAAAAAATAGACCGCCGGGTCCCTGACTTCTGCTGCCGTGAAAGAACTGAAACAAAGCATCAGAAGCGAGATCGCGGTCCGCAGATTGAGAGAGGTGATTATTGGTCGCATCCTGTGTCTACATCGGCGTGTTTCAGCCCTTATTAGTTTTTAATAATATACCTGAAAGATCATCAAATCCAGAGAATGCACGAGCACCGTTCCACACTTCTATTTTTAACGCGCTAGAGACGGGGAGACTTTCCACCTACCACCGGGCGAACTCTGGGCGGTGGAGTAGGGTTTTTTTTGGAGTTTCCAAGTTCGGCGCTTACGCACGCGCCCAAAAGTGTGACTAACCAGGAGAGATAAATCCAAACCAAGAAAACTGGAATCGTCCAAAGGGCGCCGTAGATCACCTGATAGGTATCGAAATTACCAATAAAAACAACAAATCCAAACTTCGCTAACTCAAATAACACAACGGCAATCAAAGCGCCTACCAGAGCAAATCGAAACCGGACCTCCCGACTCGGGATAATCAGATACATCATCAAGAAGCCTAACCCCTCGAGAAAGACAGGTAGCGCGCTAAGAACCCATAAAGAGGCGTAGCCTGGTTTTTCGATCAAATCATCGATAATCCAGGTACCAACATAAGAAGTTAATGCAAGACTAATCACAAGCAATATAGGTCCGAGCGTCAGCATCGCCCAATATAAGAGAAGTCTCTGGATGAGCTTTCGACCTTTTTGCACACCCCAGATATCGTTGAAGGCATCTTCGATTGTTGAAAACAACAACAACGCGGTAATGACTAAAACAGAAAGCCCTAAACCCGTCAACGTGCCCGCCTGACCAGAAAACTCTTGGAGATAAGAACTCACCACGTCACCGGTCGCCGGAATTAAATTGGTATAAAGCAAGGACTCGACTTGACCGCGCCACGCGTCGAACGCAGGAAACACAGCAAGAATTGCGAAACCAACAGTCATCAATGGCACCAATGACAGTAATGTCGTAAACGCGAGCGCCGATGCGACGCTGGGCAAACGCGCCTCACGTACCCGAACCAGCACGCGGTAAGATACTTCCCGCGCTGTCGAAACCGACTCACTCACCCCCATCCCCTCTTGGAAAACAAAAAATCCATACTAAAGGCTATCAATGCGTTAAGGGGTTAAATTGAAAAATCAGCTTAAAAAAAAGGCCCCTAAACTGGGGCCTTTCTCAGTTTTTCGCTAGATCCTAGTAATAGGGCGCTGCATTTGCCTGAGAAATAGACTGTTCTATTCCTAGCCTTGCAGACTCTGATACCCGATGCGCCAACCGGTATGCTTCCGCATTATCTCCTGCCTCCAGACTTGCTTCTGCCGCCTTGATCATTTTTGTAAGGGGCACTGCTGATCCTCCAGTCGCGCTATCGAGCAGTCGCCAAAGACCGCTTGCGGCTTTAGCTGCGTCCGCATCCGATTTAGCCTGAGCAATCATCTGTGCTGCTTGCTCGGCAGTCGCGTTTTGTGCGTCAGATAACCCGGCTGTCTGCAGATACACAAGATCAGTAGCTTCTGTTACGCCTAAGGTCCACGCGCCGCGCGTGCGGGCATGCATGATGGCTTCCTGAACTTGGCTATCACTGAGGTCCCGCTCAATTTGAATCATCTGACCTGGGTAAATAAGATCAGCATCAGTTATCTCGGATCGATTACGCTTGAAAAGAAGAGGCCACTGGTAAGGATCACTATAAACTTTCGGCTGAGACGCAATTCCCCAAAGGTGATCGCCGGCCTGCACAACGTATGCTGAAACGCCAGGCACTGGCGCTTCTTCAACACAAACGAACGAATCAGGATGACGGGTACACCAGTCTTCCGATACTGCGACAACAGCTACTGCTCCATCAACACAAACGAACGAATCAGGATGACGTGTACACCAGTCTTCAGATGTCGCCGCGGCATCCACACATTCGAAAGAATCTGGATACCGAGTACACCAGTCCTCTGGTTTGGCAACAGCGGCTACTACGGCCGGTGCCATCACCGCTGCGGGAGCGGGACTTGCAGCCGTCGCTTCTCCGGCTTCAGTTTCGGTAGGCTTTGCGGTCACACACCCGGTGGCAACTGCAGCGATAGCCATCAGGGCGAATAAGGTTCGAATAGGCTTTGCGTTCATTCTCATTAGACCCGTGTCGTTAGGAGGTTTACGTATAAAATCACGGTAGTTACACGCTTTTTTTGCGTCAACTTATCGGACGGACTGTACCTTTCGCCCTGCGTGGTGTCAAGAAATCAAGGAATAAACTATGTCTACAACGCTTTACCATAATCCACGTTGCTCCAAGTCCCGAGAGACTCTCAAACTTCTTCATGAGCATGGAATTCAACCGAAAATTGTCGAATATCTTAAAGAGCCATTAAATGTCGCCATGCTTCAAAATATCCAATCTGCGCTCGGCTGCGCTTTTATTGAAATGATCCGAACTCAAGAACCATTATTTAAGGATTTACAACTGGAAAACGCAGCGGAAGACGACCTAAGGTGCGCCGTTGTGGATAATCCCGCTCTGCTCCAGCGGCCCATTTTAGTAAAAGATCATCGCGCCGCAATTGGTCGACCGCCTGAAAATGTTTTAAGCATCCTTTGATCTCGAGTACTCCAATGATTGAAATTCTGGTTCTTTACTACAGCCGTGAGGGCTCCGTTGCTGCCATGGCACGGCTTATCTGTCAGGGCATTGAAAGCGTATCCGGGTGCAGCGCTCGCCTTAGAACGGTCCCCGTAGTCTCACCGAACACCGAGTCGACTGAAGCCGCTATCCCAGATTCAGGACCGCCGTATGTCGAACTAAAAGATCTTGAGGAATGCCAAGGTCTGGCACTCGGCAGTCCAACGCGATTTGGGCAAATGGCCGCGCCGCTTGCATTTTTTATCCAGCGTACGGGCGCTGATTGGTTATCGGGAACGCTGGAGGGGAAGCCCGCTGCCGTCTTCACTTCATCATCTACACAACACGGCGGTCAGGAATCTACCCTTCTATCAATGATGTTGCCTCTCTTGCATCATGGCATGTTGATTTGCGGCATTCCATTTACCGAATCGACGCTCAATGAAACGACCACCGGAGGTACGCCGTACGGCGCGAGTCATGTTTCAGGAAATCAGAATCAACATCCTATCAGCGCTGACGAAAACGCACTTTGTCAATCGCTCGGTCGGCGATTGGCCAGAACGGCAGTTATGCTTTGCCAGCAAGATTAATCCAGTAAACGAGTCGCTAAATCGCGTACAAAAGGCACCGTCAATCTTCGTTGATGTGCAAATGCCTGCTCATCAATCTGATCCAGCAGGTTGAAAAGGGTAGCAGAATCACGTCTCACCCGGCGCAGAAGATAACCCATCACTGAATCTGAAATTTCCAAACCCCTCTCGCCTGCTCGTAGGCGTAATGCTTGCGGAAGTTCTTCTTCATCGAGCGGTTTTATTGCCCATACCCCTCCCGAAGCCAATCGGGTAGTCAAATCCTGTAAAGCAAAGCTGCTATGAACCGGTGGGTATCGTCCCGCAAGAATCAGCGGCCGATCCGATTCCATCACTGTCTCAAATAGATTAAAAAGCGCTTTTTCCCACTGACTGTCAGATGCAATCGCATCAACGTCGTCAAGGCACACGGTATCTGCACCTTCCAATCCATTGATCATCTCGGGACTGCTCTCTTGCATCCCCAATGCGGCATAAAAAGGAACCCGGGACGCCTGCAGAGTCAATCGGCAACAGGCCTGTAGCAAATGCGACTTGCCTGCTCCGTCAGGTCCATGCAGAAAAACAACGCGCGGCCCTTCAGAAGCGATCAAGGACCGAAGAAAACTAACAGCTTCCCTATTACTTTCGCCAAAAAAGTTCTCGAGCGAAGCGCTCTCTCTAAGTCGCAACGGTAATCGGATTTGGTCAGTTCCTATCAATCCTTCGACTCAACTTTTTGATCCACTCGAGATTCGAGAGGATGAATAAACCAGAAATAAACATAATGAATTGCACTGGCAACGGTGGTCACAGCAACGAACCACAAAAGAATCTCGGCTATCGGTTCGAGCGCAATTAAGCCGACACGCTCGATCATTACCAGGATAACCAGCGAAATTTGCAAGAAAGTATTCACCTTGCTCAACAAACTGGGCTGCATCTGGACATGGCCATTGAGGGTATTCAACACCAAAACGCCAGCAATAATGCCAAGGTCTCGAAACCCGATGAGTAAAATTAGCCAGAACGGGAGATCGCCAGCCAGCACAAGCATCACATAGGTGCTGACGATCAGAATTTTATCTGCCAGCGGATCCAAGATGGATCCGAGCCGCGTGACACATTTAAATCGTTTTGCAATCCAGCCATCTAGGCCATCCGTTATCCCTGCCAACACGAACACGGCCAGGGCGGCGCCATAACGACCCTCGTACAAAAAAAGAATTAATACGGGTACAGCTGCAATCCGCGCCAGCGTCAGCAGATTTGGGATCTGGTGGCGTAAAGAAAATTCAGACATCAGGGGTGCTCAAAGCCAGAACGGAGGTAAAACAGATCGTCGCCCTTCTATTAACAGTGCCTATCCTATATACGATACCATAAGCCCTCTATTTATCTTAGGAAATTAATTGTGTGAGTATCGAAAAAACTCCACCGATGACCTATCGGGCTGCCGGTGTCGACATTGATTCGGGTAATGCGTTGGTCGATCGAATCAAACCACTGGTCAAGCGAACTCAACGTCCAGAGTGTTTGGGGGGAATCGGCGGATTTGGAGGTCTTTTTGAGATTCCAATCGAACGGTTTGAAAAACCGGTATTGGTTTCAGGAACCGACGGTGTTGGCACCAAGCTCAAACTTGCTTTTGCGCTCGATCAGCATGACACCATAGGAATTGATCTTGTCGCAATGTGCGCGAACGATGTTTTAGTCGTGGGCGCAGAGCCGCTTTATTTTCTCGACTATTTTGCGACTGCAAAACTTTCGCCCGCTCAGGCCGAATCGGTCATTCGAGGGATTGCGAAAGGATGTGAATTATCCGGTGCAGCACTTATCGGTGGAGAAACCGCCGAAATGCCAGGCATGTATCAACAGGGGGAGTATGACCTCGCTGGATTTTGCGTCGGTATAGTCGAGAAAAATCGAATTATTGACGGCACCAAAATCAATTTGGGAGATTGCGTGCTCGGCCTGGCCTCAAGCGGTTTGCACTCAAACGGATACTCGCTTGCGCGCGCCATCGTCGAGCTCGGTAATATGTCCCTAGGCGATTCCTTTGGTCAAACGACACTTGGAGAAACCCTTCTCACGCCCACCCGGATTTACGTACAAAGCATTCTGGAAACATCCCAAACTATCGATATTCATGGCCTCGCACATATCACCGGTGGCGGACTACCCGAAAATATTCCAAGAATCCTTCCGCAAGGTTTCCAATGCCAAATTGACGCCAAGAGCTGGGTCGTTCCTGAAATCTTTAATTGGCTACAAGATCAGGGTGGCGTCGAGGACGCTGAGATGCTTCGCACCTTTAACTGCGGAATCGGAATGGTACTGATCGTGGCTAAAAAGGATCAACAGGCAGCCGTAAGCACATTGGAATCCATCGGAGAGACCGTTTACAGGCTCGGTGAAATTGTGCCAGGTGAAAATGGTGTTGCCATTGCCTGAACAATTGCGGCGATGCCGGATGGTTGTGTTGATCAGCGGCAACGGAAGCAATCTTCA
>JADHSN010000092.1 GCA_016776875.1 Gammaproteobacteria bacterium
ACAAACGCCAACATGGTCGCCATGTCCGGCGCGATCATGCCAGACCCTTTAGCAATACCGCCGATCGTAATATCCGTCTCACCGATCTTTGTGTACCGAAAAGCGCCTTTGGGATAGGTATCTGTTGTACCGATCGCCTGAGCCGCACGCAACCATGAAGCCGGACGGGTTTTGTCGCTTATCCGCTTGAGCGCTCGATCAATACGATCGACCGGAAGCGGCTCACCAATCACGCCGGTTGACGCGATCAGCACTTCAGACACCTGGCAGCCGACGGCCTTTGCCGCCATTGCGGCCGTTGATTTAACGTCGATATGACCTTGAGCGCCTGTAAACGTGTTGGCGTTCCCACTGTTTACCAGCAATGCTCGCGCCTTGCCTTTACTGACTACTTCCCGACTCCACTGAACCGGCGCAGACGCCGTAGTGGATTGCGTAAAAACACCCGCAACCGTTGCTCCCTTGTCGAGTCGTGCGAGCAAGAGATCATCACGACCTGTGTATTTAATGCCCGCCCTTAGCGCTTTGAACTCCAGGCCAAAGACCTGCGGAATTTTTGGAAATCGACTCGGCGCGAGCCCAGAGCGTTTCAATGTTGTCATTAATTTTTGTGAGAGGCTTTAAAGCTTGCCATGACACTGCTTATATTTTTTCCCTGATCCGCAAGGACAAGGCTCATTCCGACCCACCTTTGCGCCGTCGCGCACAAACGGACGGGACGAGTCGACATCGCGTTTTGCTGACCCCGTATCAACGCCTTGCCCCGCAGTGAGTGAGCCTTCGGCAGGCGGCTCGGCATCTTGATGGAGATACTTCCGATCTGATTCGTTCTGCTGACGCTGACGATTTTCCATATCAGTCACCTGCTCATCAGACTGAACCTGCACTTTGGAAAGTAGTCCAACCACATCATTTTTGACTTGGTTGAGCATCGCCGAGAACATCTCAAAGGCCTCCCGCTTGTACTCTTGCCTTGGATTTTTCTGCGCATAACCCCGTAGACCGATGCCTTGGCGCAAATGATCCATCTGTGCAAGATGTTCTTTCCACTGCTCATCAAGCGTTTTTAACATGACCGCTTTCTCAAGATGCCGCATCACCGGCGCACCAACGCCCTCTACTTTTTTGTCGTAAGCGTCGACGATCTCGTCACGAATACGCATTCGAAGGGTTTCCTCATGCAGACTATCATCTGATTCCAGCCAGCCTTGAATCGGGAAAGATATCCCGAATCGAGACTCAATCTCTTGCTCTAACAACGGTATATCCCATTGTTCTTCGAGACTCTCCGGCGGTATACCAAGATCAACCAATTCATTGATCACTTCCTCTCGCGCGATCTCAACGGTCTCAGAAATATCGTCAGACGCCATCAGGGTATTGCGCTGCTCGTAGACTACCTTTCGTTGTTCATTTGCAACGTCGTCGTACTCAAGTAACTGTTTACGAATATCAAAGTTACGTCCTTCGACTTTTTTCTGGGAATTCTCAATAGCTCGGGTGACCCATGAATGCTCGATTGCCTCACCCTCTTCCATGCCGAGCTTTTCCATCAATCCGGAAACCCGATCGGAGCCAAAAATGCGCAGCAAGTTATCTTCCAGGGAAAGGTAAAACCGGCTCCGTCCCGGATCCCCCTGTCGACCACAACGTCCTCGCAACTGGTTATCGACCCGTCGTGATTCGTTGCGCTCGGTACCCAATACATAGAGTCCACCCGAATCTGCCACTTGATCATGTTGTTTCTGCCAAGCGGCACGAATGGCGTCTACATCTCGATCCTGATCGACCTCATTTGCTGAAAGCTCCATTTCAAGGTTGCCGCCGAGCACGATGTCAGTACCCCTGCCAGCCATGTTGGTCGCAATCGTTACCGCACCGGGTTTTCCGGCCTGCGCGATTATTTGGGCCTCCCGGCCGTGCTGTTTTGCGTTCAGCACCTCGTGAGTAATCTTTTCCTTAGATAGCAGGTTGGATAGATACTCCGATGCTTCAATAGAAGCGGTGCCCACTAAAACTGGCTGATTTTGGTCACGGCAACTTTTAATATCATCCAGAATTGCCGCGTATTTTTCCTCTTGCGTCCGATAGACGAGATCCGACAGATCCTCTCTAATCATCGGTTGATTGGTCGGAATAACAGCTACTTCCAGGCCGTAAATCTGTTGAAACTCGACTGACTCGGTATCCGCCGTGCCCGTCATGCCCGAAAGTTTGTCGTATAACCGGAACAGGTTTTGAAAGGTAATCGATGCGAGCGTTTGATTTTCCTGCTGAATCGAGACACCCTCTTTCGCCTCGACCGCCTGATGGAGCCCATCTGACCAGCGCCGGCCCGGCATCATGCGCCCCGAAAACTCGTCAATAATGACGATCTGCCCATCCCGGACAATGTAATCAACATCTCTCTGGAACAGCGTATGCGCACGCAACCCCGCATAAACGTGATGGAGCAGGCTAATATTTCCAACATCGTAGAGGGTTGATTCCTCTGACAGCAGGCCCGCCTCAATGAGCAAGCGCTCTGCGCTCTCGTGACCCGCTTCGGTTAACGCGACCTGACGATTTTTTTCATCCACATGGAAATCACCAGGCGCCTCCTCTTCCTCCTCAGGAGTCTCACCATTGCCTTCCTGTCGGTCGAGCGCGGGAATAATCTTATTAATGGCGCTATACAGTTCACTGCTGTTCTCGGCAGGCCCAGAGATCACCAGAGGGGTTCTGGCCTCGTCGATTAATATCGAATCAACTTCATCGATGACCGCAAAATCCAGAGATCTTTGAACGCGGTCCTCCGCGCTAAATGCCATATTGTCACGTAAATAATCAAAGCCATACTCGTTATTCGTGCCGTAGACAATGTCACAAGCATAAGCGGCGCGCTTGCTTTCGGTGTCCTGACCCGACAAAATCACACCCACGCTCAGACCGAGAAACGAATAGATTTTCCCCATCCACTCAGCGTCTCGTTGTGCAAGGTAATCGTTAACGGTCACAACATGCACAGCCTTTCCACACACGGCGTTAAGGTAAGCAGGTAGCGTCGCGACAAGTGTTTTTCCTTCACCTGTGCGCATCTCGGCAATCCGTCCCTCATTCAGGACCATCCCGCCAATTAGCTGGACATCAAAATGGCGCATATTAAGCACTCGGTAAGACGCCTCACGAGTGACCGCAAACGCCTCAACCAAGAGCGCGGTGCTATCTTCACCACTGCTGGCGCGATCCTTAAACTCCTCTGTCTTGGCCCGCAATTCATCATCGCTAAGCGTCTGAAGGTGGGGCTCAAGCTGACCAATGTCCTCTACGGACTTAGCCATTTTTTTAAGCATGCGCTGATTGCGACTGCCAAAAATCTTTGTAGCAACTTTACTGAACATTTAAGAGATTCTTTAGGGTAAAACTGGCCCGGAAATCCCCAGTCATGAGGCAGCGACTAAACATCGCTATACTGGGACTCCACCAAATTACGTAAATTTATTGGTGTCAATTTTATCATGGTCAAAGACTCTTTCACTCAACTGGGTAAACTGATTCCCAATTTAACTCGGACGTCGCCCACGATGCCTCCAGCGACCAAGCCGATTGAGAAAAACGCCTGGCGCCTAGCCGCCGGCAATGATATTGCTGACCACACCGCTGTTAGAGTTGAAAACAACATCTGGACCATTACCGCTGATGGCCCAGTCTGGGGTCATGCCGTCAAACAGCGACAAAGACAAATTCTGAGCAATCTTAAGAATCAAAACTTCTTGGCTGTAAAACTTAACATCCAAGTTCGACCGGTCAACTCATCATCGGTCCCTGCTTCCGAACCATCCGTTAAAAATATTCAGGTCCTAGATGAAAAAAGCGCTGACCTTCTGCTCGCCACTGCGAAAACGCTAAAATCATCCGACTTGGCCGAAGCCATTAAAAAGTTAAGTGAGCGACATCGGGAAGAAAAGAAATAAATTCTCAAAATCCTGCTGCATCAACTCGTCCAAGAGCTTTCTGCGCCGTCAGCTTGATTTGATCGTCAACCTTTTCGCTCAGCAACTCATTTAACGTCGTCCGTGCGGCCTCGAACTGTCTGAGTTCTACCTGAGTCAAGCCCAGTTTTAGTTTCGCATTTGGCACCAAGCGGCTGTCGACAAAATAAAGCAAAAGCGTCTCGAACGCCTCAACCGCTTCGCTGAATGCGCCCAACAAGTAACGCGCCTCTCCTAGCCAAAACCACGCTTCGTCAGCAATAGCGCTATGGGGATTCGATCGCAAAAGCGCAATCAACACACGAGTCGCTTGATCGTACTGTTGCTCGTCAATGTGCTTGACGGCTCGCTGAAGAGATTGTTGCTCCTCGTGGGTAGCCAATGTTTCTGCGCCAGACACTACCGTCTCAACGGTGACCGCTTCGACCCGGTGCGTACTCCCCTCTCCTGAACCAACAATTACGCTATCGGGATCAGGGTCGGATGAATTTTGCGCGGCTAAGTAGCTGTTTTTTAGATTAATTTTTGACCTTAAGTGATCTTCTGGCTCTTCTCTAACCAAATTCTTTGAGAGCCGAGACCACTCAGTGGGATCAATCTTTGTTCCCGTGTCAGGCCGCTGGATCGATGACCATCCATCGTTCATACCAAACGCAAGCCAACCGAATGCGATCAGCAGACCCAGACGAGAAAACTTATTAATATTCACGCTATCAATAAAAACGGCTGTCGGACACGAGTCCAACAGCCGTTACGTAACGCGCTGAGAATCGAAAGTGGGTTTGCTTAATAAAGAATTTCGACCCGACGATTAAGGGACCAGGCGCCCTCATCTTGACCCATTGAAACCGGGCGCTCTTCACCATAAGAAATCGTGCGAATCGCATCCGGCGCCACTCCGAGTGCCTGAAATATCTCACTCACCGAATTTGCACGACGCTCTCCGAGCGCCAAGTTGTACTCGCGTGTACCCCGCTCATCTGCGTGACCTTCAAGTACCACCGCCATTCCGGGATTACCTGAGAGATACTGCGCATGCGCTTCCACAACCATCTGGGCTTCGGGAGTCAAATTAGCACTATCGAAATCAAAATAGACTACGCGCTGACCCAGTGGATCGTCCATATCGCCCTGATCGTCCGATTCAAGGATAATAATTTCGCCCGCCGTCGTGTCCTCAGAGCCAATTCCAGACGAGCTAGAGTCGGTTGAACTCCCTATTGTGGCATCCTCAACCTCTACACTGCCGCCTTTCTTTTTGGAAGCCGCACAACCTGAAATAGCGATTGCAAGGAATAGTGTTAAAAATATCGTCCCGAATCTACGCATCATCGATCTCCTGATTTAAATCGTCTCAAAATTCTTTACCTAGCGGCTTGCTGACCAAGCGGGTTCCCGGACGTCACCCTCATGCAACTTGAGAATTTGCCTAACCCGACCATCAGCCGAAACCGCTGCAAGCACCCCTTCCCGCCCCATTTTTGTTGCGTACAAGATCATCGCACCGTTTGGAGAGAAGGTCGGCGATTCGTCAAGTGTACCTTCAGTGAGCACATCAGTTCTACTATCTGAGAGATAAAAAACCCCAATCTGATATCCTGACCCCTGCCCGCGATTTGTGACCAAAACCAGTCTCTCCCCGCGGGGATCATAGGAAGCGGCCGCGTTTTCTTTGCCCTCCATCGTCAATCGTCGAATCTGACCCCCATCGGTATTCACCCGATAAATATGAGGCCGACCACTGCGATCTGAGGTGAAAACAAGATGCGATCCATCTGGCGCCCACGCAGGCTCAGTGTCGATTGCACGACTTTTCGTAATCCTTCGAATCTCAAGGCTTGCCACTTGCAAAATATAGATATCCGTGTTGCCAGCTGAAGAGACCGTCAGCGCTAAGGCTCGTCCGTCGGGGGACCACGCGGGGGCGCTCGCAGTCCCGTCGAAACGGGCTACCGGGCGCCGCTTACCTGATTCAATATTCTGAATCCAGACATTCGCTCCAGAACGCCCATCAGCAAACGAGACATAGGCAAGATCTCGCCCATTCGGCGACCAGGAGGGCGACAACACCGGCAAATTCGTAGTCTCGAGGATCTGTTGAGGATTATGGCCATCCGAATCTGCCACCATAAGTTCATAGAGACGGTCACCATTCTCCTTCTGCTTCATCGTGACATATGCAATCCGGGTGTTGAAAGCGCCGTCTATACCCGTCATCTCATCAAATATTCGATCACTGATTTGATGGGCCACCTGTCGCAGCTGGTCCTCGGAGACCGTAAACCTGAGTCCAATCTTTATTTTTTCGCGATAAACATCCAATAACTGAAAGTTCACGTCAAACTCATTTTCGCCAGACCTTGTGATCGCCCCAACCACAATTGTCTCAGCTTTAATAAGTCGCCAGTCCTTATAACGAACCTCTGATTCCTGACTGGGTCGACTCAGAAAATCAGACGGCGGTTTCAAATCAAACCGGCCGGACCGATAAAGATCAGCTGCCACAATTGCGCCAATATCCTCAGGCAAACTACCCTCTCCGCTCCACTTGAACGGAACGACGGCGATCGGAATCCCGGAGCCCGCACCACCCGTAATCTCAATGGTCAGCTTAGCGAGGCCAGCAGAGGGCGCTGATAAGGCGAGGAGTAAGACCGTAGCCCTTAAAACTTTATCAATCCTGTCAAATTTCATCTCAAATCTCGTTTCTAAACATAGCCGAATTATTGCTTTTGTTTTAACACACGGTTCTTTTTTTTCGCTCAGTTTAGCTCGTTCAGTTTTAGGGAGAGAATTTAAAATCAAATTCTTTCAAATATTCATAAAACCGAGGCTCTCCCGGAATCGGTAGCGGAGACGCTTTATAAATCGCGTTTTCTGCAGACTCATCAAATCTTGCATTCCCGCTGCCTCGGACCATGGTCACAGAGGTGACATTTCCCTCTCGATCCACGCGAATTGTAAATAAAGCACTAAAGCCTTCGAAGTCGCCGGCTGGCGGATTCCAATTGATTCGCACTTCTTCTTGAATGGCCCAAGCAACCGCCCCGAATGCCGAAACGGCTTCCTGCTCGTCTCGCTCGCGTTGCGCCTGCTCTGCTTCTTGCTTCTTGCGCTCCGCTTCTTTTTTCTTTTCTTCGGCCTCTAATTTTTTCTTTTTCTCGGCTTCGGCTTTTTTCTTTTTCTCGGCTTCGGCTTTTTTCTTTTTTTCGGCCTCTAGTTTCTTCTTTTTTTCGGCCTCTAGCTTCTTCTTTTTCTCGGCTTCCGCTTTTTTCTTTTTCTCGGCTTCAGCTTTTTTCTTTTCCTCAGCTTCAGCTTTCTTCTTTTTTTCGGCCTCTAGTTTCTTCTTTTTCTCGGCTTCAGCTTTTTTCTTTTTTTCTCGCTGAATAGCCGCTAGATCAATCGCTTTCGCCTGAACCGGTTTCCCTTCAACCGGCATGATAGTCCGAGGCTGGATCCATAGGCTCACGCCGAGCATTGCACCAAAGGCAACATGAATAACGATCGCATAAATAAAGGCCCGCAAAGGATTAGCGCCTTTTCGGGAGTGTCCCTGCACGCTTAATCAGTCGTCTAGGGAGTCAGTGACAAGACCCACGCCCGGGACTCCCGCCTGCTGAAGTAGAACCATCGCCTGCACCACCGCATCATACCTAACGCTTTTATCAGCGCGCACGAGAAATTCTGTTTCTGGGCTGTTCCGCCTCACAATATCTGCTTTTATTCGAATCTCCTGAATCGACTGAATCGGTTCAGGATCATCATTAATAAAATATTGCTCGTTGCTGTCTACGTGAACCACAAAAGGTTCTGCACTTTTCTCTGAAACCGCTTTGGCACTTGCCTGAGGAAGTTCAACGCTCACCCCCTCCATCAGCAGCGGCGCGGTCACCATAAAAATAACGAGGAGAACCAGCATCACATCAATGTAAGGCACAACATTGATTTCACTCATCTGTCTTTTATTTCGACGGGGACGCATTGGATAACCTAGCTACGCTTGCGACTACCGACAGCCTGTCGGTTTACGATGCTCGCGAATTCTTCAACAAAAACATCGTAACGCGCGATTAATGACTCGGCATCCGCCGAGAAACGGTTGTAACCAATGACAGCCGGAATGGCTGCAAAAAGCCCCATCGCGGTCGCAATCAATGCCTCGGAGATTCCTGGCGCAACGGTTGCAATCGACACGCTCTGCAATGCGCCGAGGGAGCGAAACGAATTCATAATCCCCCACACCGTACCAAACAGGCCGACGTACGGACTTGTCGACC